>NZ_FMTR01000022.1:0-39491 GCF_900100135.1 Pseudomonas sp. NFACC05-1
GCTCCCTCGCCACGAAAGCGGCCCGGGCACCTCATTTATCTGCATGAAGCAACCCGGATACAAACACTTGGTAGCAGGCTGGGAAAAATCAGTTGCAGCGCCACAGCCATGTCCCCAGCCCAGACAAATCTACGACAACATCGACTGCATGATGCGCTGCAGCTCATCCAGGTCGAACGGCTTGTCCAGGACCGGCGCCTTGCGGGTAATGGGGCTGTCAGTGTCGCGCACTTCCTGGGCGTAGCCACTGATGAAAATGACCTTCAGCTCAGGACGCAACTTGACCGCAGGCTCGGCGATCTGCACGCCGGAGATACCACCCGGCAGGCGGAAATCGGTAATCATCATGTCCAGATGAGGCTTGCTCGCCAGGATCTCGAACGCCTGGGCACCGTTTTCGGCCTGTAGCACCCGGTATCCCTCGCCCGACAGGTAGGCCGACAACACCATCAGGATCGACGGGTCATCCTCGACGATCAATACAACATCTTGCGCATCTTCACTCATGAGAAGCCTTTGTTCGATCAATAGCTGCTGATACGACCTTGGGGTCTCGCAGAGGTTGCGTCTGTTCAGCGGTTTTGTCCAAGACAGTTTTCTGCAAAGGCAGGCAAACACGAAACAAGGCCCCTTCATGGAGGCGACTGTTGACCGTGATTGTCCCGCCATGGGCCGTGACAATCTGCTCGGAAATGAACAGCCCCAGCCCAAGGCCAGCAGCAGCCGCCTTGGACGATACGCGTTCGAACTGCTGAAAAATACGTTTCTGGTTTTCCTCGCTGATACCGATGCCATGGTCCTGGACCTCGATACAGGCGTGGTCGGGCGTCTTGTAGACGCGCACCTCGATCGGGCCCTTGCCGCCGTAGCGCAACGCATTGGTCAACAAGTTCGAGATCACCTGCTCGATACGAAACTCATCCCAAAGCCCCTCCACCGACGGTTCAGCCAGGCAGGTCAACGAGCATTCGGCAACGGCGATCTGCGGCTGAAAATTGCGCAGCAGGTTTTCCACCAATGCTGTCAAGTTGAAGCGGGTCGGACGAATCGACAGCTTGCCAGTGCGAATCCGCGAGACATCCAGCATGTCCTCGATCAGCCGGATCAGGCTCTTGATCTGCCGCTCATCGCGTTCAACCATCGCCCGCACCTTGTCCAGGCTGAAGGCCGCGGCGTTGTCCCGGGCCAGGTGCATCTTGCGCAGTTGTGTCTCGAGGATGAGGCCATTGAGGGGCGTGCGCACCTCGTGGGCGACGATGGACATGAAGTCGTCACGCATGCGCACCGCTTGCTCCAGCTCGCCCCGGGTAGCCTCCAGTTGCTGCAACAGAACCTCCTGCTCGCGGCGACTTTGCTCAAGGGCTACGACCTGCTCCTTCATGGCCTTTCGCTGACGGTACAACTCGACGAACACATTGACCTTGCTTTTGACCGCCTGGGTGTCCAACGGCTTGTGCAGGAAGTCCACCGCTCCGTTTTCATAACCGGTAAAGGCATAGTTGCGTTCACGACCAGCGGCACTGACGAAAATGATAGGGATGCTGCGGGTCTTCTCCGTGCCGCGCATCAGCTCGGCCAGTTGGAAACCGTTCATGTCCGGCATCTGCACATCGATGATGGCCAGGGCAAAGTCGTGTTGCAGCAGCAGGGACAGTGCTTCGTCCGCCGACAGGGCCTTGAAGACCTCGCGGTCGCCCCCCTTGATCAACGCTTCCAGGGCCAACAGATTCTCAGGCAGATCATCGACGATCAGCAGTTTGGCTTGAATATCTCTTGGCATGTGGTTCATTCCAGCCCGGCCAGCAATTGGCCGATGCCTTGCAAAGTAAGGATATGGTCGGGTTCGTGCAGGGCCAGCGCCGCTTCGGGCATGGTCGAGACCTGGGCTTCATTGGGGTCCTGGACCACCGTGATCCCGCCCAGCGCCCTGACCTTCGCCAAGCCACAGGCGCCATCGTTGTTGGCGCCGGTCAGCACCACGGCCAGCAATTTCTGGCCGTAGACATCGGCGGCCGATTCAAACAACACATCGATGGACGGCCGCGAATGATGCAGCGGCTCCTCCAGGCTCAACGACAGGCTACGGTCAGCCTCGACCGACAAGTGATAGCCGGGCGTGGCGACATACAAGGTTCCCGGCACGATGTCTTGCTTGTCCCGGGCTTCCTCCACCGGCACCGCCAGACGATGTCCGAAGACACGGGCCAGTTGGCTTTCGCGCTCGTCCGGCAAATGCAATACCACCAAAATGGGCACGCCAAAGCCTTTGCGCAGGTGTCCGAAGACCTTGAGCAGCGCGTCGACGCCACCGGCCGATGCACCGACGACAACGGCCTCGATGGGCGGGTTGGATCTGTCCTTCGTCTGGTTCATAACTTGCGATAGATCCGTTCCTGTTTGACCAACGGCTCGAATCGATGGCCGTAAGCCGAGAAATCCAACGTCTCCTTACTGCCCAATACCAGGAAACCACGGTGACAAAGGGACTCATGAAACAATCCGAACGCCCGATCCTGTAGTTTTTTATTGAAATATATCAATACATTGCGACATGAAATCAACTGAGTTTCTGAAAAGACACTGTCGGTCGCCAGGCTGTGATCGGCAAAGGTCACGTTCTCGCACAGGGTCTTGTCGAACATCGCATAATCGTAGGCCGCGGTATAGTAATCGGCAAACGAGCGCCGGCCTCCGGCCGCCTGGTAGTTCTGGGTGTAGGTACGCACGTTCTCCAGGGAGAAAATCCCCTGCTTGGCTTTTTCCAACGAGCGCGGGTTGATATCGGTGGCATAGATGAGCGTGCGGTCCAGCAGGCCTTCTTCGCGCAGCAGGATCGCCATGGAGTAGACCTCCTCCCCCGTGCTGCAACCAGCGATCCAGATCTTGAGCGAAGGATACGTCCTGAGCAGCGGCACGATTTCCTCGCGAATGGCCAGGAAATGCGTGGGGTCGCGAAACATCTCGCTGACCGGGATCGTCAGCAGTTGCAGCAGTTGCATGAACGCCCCCGGGTCATGCAGCACGCGCTCCTGCAAGGCCGAAATGGTCTTGCACTCGAACTGGCTCAGCGCATGGTGGACCCGGCGCTTGATGGACGCACCGGAATAGTCGCGAAAATCGTAGCTGTACTTGAGGTAGATCGCTTCGATCAACAAACGAAGTTCAATGTCAGTGTCACGTTCCACTAAATTCTTTCCATATTCGGCAACCACACGCGAATCAGCGAGAACAGACGATCCAGATCGATCGGTTTGGCCAGGTAGTCGTTGGAACCCGCCGCCAGGCAGCGCTCCTGATCATCCTTCATGGCCTTGGCCGTCACGGCAATAATGGGCAGCTTGCGCCAGCGCGGGTCCTTGCGGATCAGCGCGGTGGCTTCGAAACCGTCCATCTCCGGCATCATTACATCCATCAGCACCAGGTCGATGTCGTCGAATTCGTTCAGGCGATCGATCGCCTCCAGGCCGTTACGGCCAATGACAACAATCGCCCCCTTCGCCTCCAAGGCGCTGGTCAGGGCAAAGATGTTGCGCACATCGTCGTCCACCAGCAGCACCTTGCGACCTTCAAACACCTTGTCGCGGCTGCGGGCGGTCTTGAGCATCCGCTGCCGTTCATGGGACAACCGGGATTCGACTTTGTGCAGAAAGAGTGTCACCTCGTCCAGCAAGCGCTCTGGCGAACGGGCACCCTTGATGATGATCGAGCGCGAATACTTGCGCAGTTCGGCCTCTTCGTCGCGGGTCAGGTTCCGCCCGGTGTAGACGATCACCGGCGGGAAGGAACAGATGTCTTCGCTGGACATGCGCTTGAGCAGGTCATTGCCGAGCATGTCCGGCAACTTGAGGTCGATGATCATGCAGTCGTAGACGTTGGTCCGCAGCAGGTCCAGGGCTTGCTGGGCCAGGCCAACAGCGGTGATCTCGATATCATCGTCGCCGATCAGGCGGGTAATACTCTCGCGTTGCAGGTCATCGTCCTCCACCAGCAGCACCCGCTTGACCTTCTGGGTCAGCTTGGCTTCCAGGCGGGCGAAGACATCCTTGAGTTCTTCGCGGGTGGTCGGCTTGACGGCATAACCGATGGCGCCCATGTGCATGGCGGCTTCGACGCGGTCTTCGACGGAAATCACGTGCACCGGAATGTGCCGGGTTTCGGCCCGCTCCTTGAGCCGCTGCAACACCGTCAGCCCGGAATGATCCGGCAGGCGCATGTCCAAAAGGATCGCGTCGGGAGCCAGTTGCAAGGCCAGGTCGAAGCCTTCATCGGCACCGTGGGCCACGAGGCACTGGTAACCGAGCTCATGGGCCAGGTCGAACAGGATGCGGGCGAACTTGGGCTCGTCCTCGATCACCAGAATGCATCGGGTATCGAACGGCGCCTTGTCGCGGTCGTCGGCAAATCGGGCAATCGGCGTATCCACTTCAGCGATCAGCGGTGCCGGTGCGGTTTTTGGTGCAGCCGGCGCTGGCGCGGTGGCCGTCGGGGTGAATGTCAACGGTTCTATCGGCGACTCCCCGGGCTCGACATAACGTTCAGGCATTACCAGCGTAAACACGCTGCCCTGCCCCGGCTCGCTGGAAACGCTGATCGAGCCGCCCAACAACGTGGCCAGGTCCCGGGAAATCGACAACCCCAGGCCGGTGCCACCGTAGCGACGATTAGTCGTGCCATCGGCCTGGCGGAACGCTTCGAAAATGCTTTGCTGCTGATCGGCGGCGATGCCGATCCCGGAGTCGCGCACGATGAACGCGATGCCCGAGCCCGGCTGCCCGGCCACCGACAGGCTGACGGTGCCTTGCTCGGTAAATTTCACGGCATTGGACAGCAGGTTCTTGATCACCTGTTCCAGGCGCTGGCGGTCGGTGTAGAGCATCGCTGGCGCATCGGGCAATACCTGGACCTCGAACTCCAGGCCCTTGTCGACTGCCAACGGCTCGAACATGTCCCGCAGGCCCTCCACCAGACGCTGCACGCTGGTGTTCTCCGGGCGCACTTCCAGCTTTCCAGCCTCGACCTTGGAGATGTCGAGAATATCGTTGATCAGGTTCAACAGGTCGTTGCCGGCGGAGTAGATCGACTCGGCAAACTTGACCTGTTCCTCGCTGAGGTTCTGCTGCGGGTTTTCCGACAGCAGTTTGGACAGGATCAACGAACTGTTGAGCGGCGTGCGCAGCTCGTGGGACATGTTGGCCAGGAACTCGGATTTGTACTTGCTCGAACGCTGCAACTCTTCGGCGCGCTCCTGCAACTGGATCTGGGCCAGGTTCAGCTCGCTGTTCTTCTGGTCCATGGCGTCGCGCTGTTCGGCCAATTGCTCGTTGGTCTGCTCCAGCTCCTGCTGCTGGGCTTCCAGGTGGGCCTGGGACTCCTTGAGAATGCGCGACTGCTCTTCCAGTTCCTCGTTGGCAGTCTTGAGCTCTTCCTGCTGCACTTGCAGTTCTTCGTTCAACTGCTGGGTTTCGGCCAGCACTTCCTGCAAGCGCTGGCGATAACGAGCGGCCTCGATGGAGGTGCCGATATTGCCGGAAATCAGCTCCAGCATCTCAATGTCGCGCTCGGTCAATGGCCGCAGGAAGCCCAATTCGATGACACCGTTGATCCGGTCATCGTCACTGGTGGGCGCCACCAACACGCTGTTGGGCAGCCCTTGCCCCAATCCGGAGCTGACTTTCAGGTAATCGTCCGGTACGTCATCCAACCGAATGAGACGCCCCTGTCGGACGGCTTGGCCAGCAATACCTTCACCGTCGACGATCACCTGCCGCTGCTCGTCATCCTTGCGGGACAAGCCATAGCTGGCGACGCGCTTGAGCAGGCCATTTTCTTCCCGTACATAGAGCGCAGCGACCGCCACCCCCAGGTACTTCGCACAGAACTGCAAGATATTGCGGCCCAACAGGTCCAGGGACAACTGTCCCAGGACCTGCTCGGCCAGCTGCGTCTGGCCATTGCGCAACCAAGCCTGCTTCTCCAGGTGCAGGGCGCTGCGTTGCTGGACTTTCAGGCTGGCGCTGTAGCTCTCGGACAAGCTCAACAGATCCCGGCGACCGACGTAGGCCAGCAATCCACTGACTGCGGCGACGAACAGCAGATACAGGGCGATACTCCAGACCGTGGTGGCGCGCACCTCCGCATTGCGCGCCGCACGCAGTTGCTGCTCGGTCTCGACAATTTCTTCGAAGGACTGGCGAATCTCGTCGGTCAGGCGCTTGCCGCGCCCGGCCTTCACCGCCCCCCGGTAATCGCCACTGGTACGTTGCAGGTCGATCATGCTCTGGGCGTAATTGGCCCACTCGGTCTGGAGCGCTTGTATCTTGTGCAGGCGGTCGGTCTGGACAGGGTTGTCGGCTGTCAATTCCAGCAGAGTGTCCAGCGCAACGGTGATCCGGGGCTTGGCGACTTCATAGGGGTCGAGGAAATGCTCGTCACCGCTCAAGAGATAGCCACGCATGCCAGTTTCCAGGTCCACGCTCAGCTTGAACGCCTCGTTGGCGTTATTGATCACCCGGTCGGTGTGGCCGACCCATTGGATCACTGAGAGCAGGTACGTGATAAGGATGATGAAAAACACCGCGCTGAGGGCGCCCATGCCCAGCGGCAGGCTGATATTGCGGCTCAGGAGCTTGCGAAAACTTTGCTCGTCGACCGAAGACGAAGGAGTCATGGAAAGGGCCTTGGTGGACAGTTGAAAACCGTGGAGTTTGCCCGAAAAACGGCGCTTGGATCCACATTATCTGACGAGTCAAAGGCGCAAGTCCCGCGACGATCTACCTTGTAGCAAGGAAGCGACTATCCTTGTCAGCTCTTGTACTATAGATCCTTTCTTGTACAACCTTGGGAACTTGTGCCGCCTCGGAGCTTACTCATAAAAGAGGCTTATGAAAGAGACCGATTTCTTCGAGCCCCTTCCCGACCCCAACCTTCGAGAATGTCAACTATGTCCACCCCCCCTCCTGCCACCCCGCCCACCATCCTGGTCGTCGAAGACGACGACATTGTGCGGATGCTGATCGTCGACGTGCTGGAGGAATTGGAATACCAGGTGCTGGAGGCGGATGGTTGTGAGCAGGCGCTGGCATTTTTAAAAAACGACGCGCAACCCATCGCACTGATGATGACCGACGTCGGCCTGCCGGTCATGGACGGGCGCGAATTGGCGAAACAGGCCCGAGCCGTGCGGCCACAACTGCCTGTGCTGTTTGCCAGCGGTTATGCCGAAAGCATCGATGTGCCAGAAGGCATGTCGGTGATCGGCAAGCCTTTCTCCATCGATCAGTTGCGAGACAAGGTCAAACGCATTCTTTCTTGAGCCGGATCGTATTCTTGGTCACTATCGGCGCCCCGCGCGCCGACAGCGCCTGATCCGCTTCGAGGAACCCCCTGCCCATGCATCACCCCACCGCCACCAAGGTCCTGGTTATCGGCTATGTCTGGCCCGAGCCGCGCTCATCGGCTGCCAGCGGGCATGTCATGCAGATCCTCGACACCTTCCTCGGGCAAGGCTGGGACATCACCTTCAGCAGCCCGGCGGGCCCCGGCGAACAGCGCGCCGACCTGGTCGCGCTGGGTATCCGCGAAGTACCGATCGAACTCAATAGCAGCAGCTTCGACGCCTTCATCAGTGAGCTGGCGCCGGACATCGTGCTGTTCGACCAATTCATGATGGAAGAACAGTTCGGCTGGCGGGTCGAGAAGCACTGCCCCGGTGCCCTGCGGGTGCTGGAGACGTCAGACTTGCAGAGCCTGCGCCACGCTCGGCACCAGCGCTTGAAAGACCGCCTGAAGCAGGATGAGGCTGGCGAGGATTTCAGCGACCTCTTCGCCCCAGCCCTGGACGAGGAGTTCCAGCGGATGGCCGACACCGACCTGGCCAAACGGGAAATCGCCGCATTGTACCGCTGCGACCTCAACCTGATGGTGTCCGAGGTTGAAATCGAACTGTTGGTGGAGCACTTCGGGTTGCCCCGCAACCTGCTGCACTGGTGCCCGTTGATGCTGGACCTGCCCGGCGAGCCGTCGGCGCCGTTCGAGGACCGGGCGCATTTCCTGAGCATCGGCAACTTTCGCCACGCACCGAACTGGGACGCCGTGCTCTGGATGAAAAACGCCATCTGGCCACTGATCCGCCAACAATTACCCGGCGCGCAGCTGCACCTGTACGGCGCCTACACCCCGCCCAAGGCCGCCGCGCTGCATAACCCGGCCCAGGGCTTTCACATCATGAACTGGGCGGAGGACGCCTTGCAGGTGATGTCGGCGGCACGCATCTGCCTGGCGCCGCTGCGTTTCGGCGCCGGCATCAAGGGCAAGCTGATCGATGCCATGCTCTGCGGCACCCCCAACGTCACCACGCCCGTGGGGGCCGAAGCCATGCACGGCGACATGCCCTGGCCCGGCGCAATTGCCCAGAGCGCCGAAGGCATCGCCAATGCGGCGGTGCAGTTGTATCGCGATCAGGCGCGCTGGACCCAGGCCCAGGATGCTGGCCTCGCCCTGCTGGAAAATCGCTACCGGCAACAGGTGCACGGCCCGGCACTGATCGACAGCATCAACGCTTGCCGGGCGGACCTGGCACAACGACGTCGGGACAATTTCACCGGCAGCATGCTGCGTCACCACCAGCACAAAAGCACCCAATACATGTCCCAGTGGATCGAAGAAAAAAACCGCAACGGTTAGACGTCAGAGTGGCAGCCGCCTGGCGAAGGGGGCATTATCCAATGGCGATAACAATAAAAGCGCCAGGCCCATGACCCGTACAGCCAGAATCACCGACCCCTCCTACGAGTTGATGGACGACCATAATGGGTTGTCCATCATCTACCGTCAGCACGGTTTTCCCTGCCCGCTGGTGCGCTGGCATTTCCACAAGGAATACGAGCTGCACTTGATCGTCGCCAGTTCCGGCAAAGTGTTCATTGGCGATTACATCGGCAACTTCTATCCGCAGTCACTGTTCCTCACCGGCCCCAACCTGCCCCATAACTGGATCAGCCAGGTGGCCGAGGACGAAGTGGTGCATAAGCGCGACATGCTGGTGAACTTCACTGACGAGTTGTTCGAAAGTGGCCACCAGGTGTTCGCTGAACTCAAGACTGTCGCACCGCTGCTCGAACGTGCCCAGTACGGCATCGAGTTCCGCTGCAAGCGCACCATCCGCCAGGCCATGACCCTGATGCAGCGCATCGCCGATTCCCAAGGCATGAGCCGCCTGGGGCATTTTTTCATCCTGATGGAGCTGCTGGCCGCCACGGATGACTACCAACTGCTGTCCGGCGCGACCTCTGCGCAAACGGCGGACGAACACAGCATCGACCGCACCAACCGCGCGGTGGACTACATCTTTGCCCATTACGCCCGGGAACTGTCCCTGGAAGAAGTGGCCGAGCACCTGGGCATGAAACCCACCTATTTCAGCCGGGTGTTCAAACAGGCCACCGGTCGCTGCTTCATCGAATTCGTCAATCGCCTGCGCATCAGCAAATCCTGCGAGTTGCTGGCCGACGGTGATAAACCGGTGACGGACGTGTGCTTTGAATCGGGTTTCAACAACATTTCCAATTTCAACCGGCGTTTCCAGCAGCTCAAGGGCATGACCCCATCCCACTACCGGCGGCTGGCGGTGCAGCGGTTGACCGAGCAGAACCAGGGCTGACATTTTTCTCACCCAATCCCCTGTGGCGAGGGCGCTTGCTCCCGCTGGGCTGAAGCAGCCCCTATATCAGCCTTTCGCAGCGAGTTGTCAGGGGAATTGTTGAGGGCCGCTGCGCGCCCCAGCGGGAGCAAGCTCCCTCGCCACAGGTTCTTTGTCCGCCTGAAGTGGCAGGCATCAATCCCTCCAGTGCAAAAAAGTATCAGTGAAAGTGCGACGGATGATTTGTCACGCCGTCCATTGAGGGCTGTAATCAGCGCACATTCTTCCCTTCATCCGGAAGACACAAAAACAATAACTGTCCTTCTGCCGCCTTCGGGCGCGGAAAAGGAGTGCGCGATGAAACCTTCGGTAAAAGCTCTGCTTGTCTCCACCTGCATGACCCTCAGCAGCGTCAGTTTCGGCGCACAGACCCTCACCATTGCCACCGTCAACAACAGCGACATGATCCGCATGCAAAAGCTCTCGAAAACCTTCGAGGCCGAGCACCCGGACATCAAGCTCAACTGGGTGGTGCTCGAAGAAAACGTGCTTCGCCAGCGCCTGACCACCGACATCGCCACCCAGGGCGGACAGTTCGACGTGCTGACCATTGGCATGTACGAAGCTGCACTCTGGGGCGCCAAAGGCTGGCTGGAGCCGATGAAGGATTTGCCGGCCTCCTACGACCTGGACGACGTTTTCCCTTCCGTGCGCGATGGCTTGTCGGTCAAAGGCTCGCTGTACGCCCTGCCGTTCTATGCCGAAAGCTCGATCACCTATTACCGCACGGACCTGTTCAAGAACGCCGGGCTGACCATGCCCGAACACCCGACCTGGACCCAGATCGGTGAATTCGCCGAAAAACTCACCGACAAATCCAAGGAACAATATGGCCTGTGCCTGCGGGGCAAGGCCGGTTGGGGCGAAAACATGGCGCTGATCACCACCCTGGCCAACGGTTATGGCGCGCGCTGGTTCGATGAGAAGTGGCAGCCACAATTCAATGGGCCCGAGTGGAAGGAAGCACTGAATTTCTACGTCGACAACATGAAGAAATCCGGCCCGCCGGGTGCGTCCAGTAACGGCTTCAACGAAAACCTGGCGCTGTTCAACAGCGGCAAATGCGCGATCTGGGTCGATGCCAGCGTCGCCGGTTCGTTCGTCACCGACAAGACCCAGAGCAAGGTGGCCGATCACGTTGGATTCACCTTCGCCCCCCACGAAAAAACCGACAAGGGCACTTCGTGGATGTACTCCTGGTCGCTGGCCATCCCGACCAGCTCCAAAGCCAAGGACGCGGCCACGGTCTTTACCACTTGGGCGACGTCCAAGGAATACAGCCAATTGGTCGCCAAGACCGACGGCATTGCCAACGTACCGCCAGGCACCCGCACCTCGACCTACAGCGACGAGTACATGAAGGCCGCGCCGTTTGCCAAGGTGACCCTGGAATCGTTGAAAGTCGCCGACCCGAAAGCGCCAACCCTCAAGCCTGTGCCCTACATCGGCATCCAGTTGGTGACCATTCCCGAGTTCCAGGCCATTGGCACCCAAGTGGGCAAGTTCTTTTCCGGTGCGCTGACCGGCCAGCAGACCGTGGATCAGGCGTTGACCGCCGCGCAGTCCACCACCGAACGCGAGATGAAACGCGCTGGGTATCCAAAATAAGGTCTGCATTTCTCCAATTGTGGCGAGGGAGCTTGCTCCCGCTGCGGGCGAAGCCCGCCCTGGCAATCCACGGATTGCCAGTCGAAATAGGCCCGCTGCGCGGTCCAGCGGGAGCAAGCTCCCTCGCCACAGGGAATGCGTCGCAGAAGAGTAAACGTTCATGAATAGCTCAACGACAACTGCCAAAGCCCCCATCGAGATTGCCCCGCCGCCGGCACGCAAGATCCGCCTGGCGAACCCCGGTTGGTTCCTGGTCAGCCCTTCGGTGGCCTTGTTGCTGCTGTGGATGATCGTGCCGCTGGGCATGACCGTCTACTTCTCGATGATCCGCTACAACCTGCTCTACCCCGGCGAAAACGAATTCGTCGGGCTGGAGAACTTCACCTACTTCCTGACCGACTCGGGTTTCATGCCCGGTGCCACCAACACCTTGTTGCTGGTGGGCAGCGTGCTGCTGATCAGTATCGTGCTGGGGGTGTTGATCAGCGCGCTGCTGGAGGCCAGTGAGTTTTTTGGTCGCGGCATCGTCCGTGTGCTGCTGATCTCGCCGTTCTTCATCATGCCCACCGTCGGCGCGCTGATCTGGAAGAACCTGATCTTCCACCCGGTCTCGGGCATCCTCGCCTCGGTGTGGAAACTGTTCGGCGCCCAGCCAGTGGACTGGCTAGCCCATTACCCGCTGCTGTCGATCATCATCATCGTGAGCTGGCAATGGCTGCCCTTCGCGATCCTGATCCTGATGACCGCCATGCAGTCGCTGGACCAGGAACAGAAAGAAGCCGCGCGCCTGGACGGTGCCGGCCCGATCGCGATTTTCTGGCACCTGACCCTGCCGCACCTGGCCCGCCCGATTGCCGTGGTGCTGATGATCGAGACGATCTTCCTGCTGTCGGTGTTCGCCGAGATCTTTACCACCACCAACGGTGGCCCCGGCTACGCCTCCACCAACCTGGCCTACCTGATCTACAACCAGGCGCTGGTGCAGTTCGACGTCGGCATGGCTTCGGCCGGTGGCCTGATTGCCGTGGTCATTGCCAACATCGCCGCCATCATCCTGGTCCGGATGATCGGCAAAAACCTCACCGACAAGCACTGAGGCCGTCGCCATGACTCTTCAACAATCCCGTCGCCTGCAAAGCCTGCTGCTGGGCACGCTGGCCTGGGCCATCGCGATCCTGATCTTTTTCCCGATCTTCTGGATGGTGCTGACCAGCTTCAAGACCGAAATCGACGCGTTCGCCACGCCGCCGCAGTTCATCTTCACGCCGACGCTGGAGAACTACCTGCACATCAATGAGCGCAGCAACTACTTCAGCTTCGCCTGGAACTCGGTGGTGATTTCCTTCAGCGCCACCGCCCTGTGTCTGCTGATTGCAGTGCCGGCGGCCTACTCCATGGCGTTCTATGAAACCCAGCGCACCAAAGGGACGTTGCTGTGGATGCTCTCCACCAAGATGCTGCCGCCAGTGGGCGTGCTGATGCCGATTTACCTGCTGGCCAAGCAATTTGGCCTGCTGGACACGCGTCTCGCGTTGATCGTTATCTACACGTTGATCAACCTGCCCATCGTGGTCTGGATGATTTACACCTACTTCAAGGACATTCCCCGCGACATCCTCGAGGCCGCACGCCTGGATGGCGCCACGCTATGGCAGGAGATGGTTCGCGTGCTGCTGCCAATCGCCAAGGGTGGCCTGGCCTCCACCGTGCTGCTGTCGCTGATCCTGTGCTGGAACGAAGCCTTCTGGTCATTGAACCTGACCTCGTCCAAAGCCGCGCCCTTGACGGCACTGATCGCGTCCTACTCCAGCCCCGAAGGCTTGTTCTGGGCCAAGTTGTCCGCCGTTTCGACCCTGGCCTGCGCGCCGATCCTGATTTTCGGCTGGATCAGCCAGAAACAGCTGGTGCGCGGTTTGTCCTTCGGCGCGGTGAAATAACGCGCCCTACACAATAATCAGAAGTGGAGGCCCATCCTCATGGCCAACCTGAAAATCAAGAATCTGCAAAAGGGTTTCGAAGGTTTCTCCATCATCAAGGGCATCGACCTTGAGGTGAACGACCGCGAGTTCGTGGTCTTCGTCGGCCCGTCGGGCTGTGGCAAATCCACGCTGCTTCGGCTGATCGCCGGCCTTGAAGAGGTCAGCGACGGCACCATCGAGCTGGACGGCCGGGACATCACTGAAGTCAGCCCGGCCAAGCGCGACCTGGCGATGGTGTTCCAGACCTACGCCTTGTACCCGCACATGAGCGTGCGCAAGAACATGTCCTTCGCCCTGGACCTGGCCGGCGTGCCCAAGGCCGAGGTCGAGAAGAAGGTCAACGAAGCGGCGCGCATCCTCGAACTGGGGCCGATGCTCGAGCGCAAGCCCAAGCAACTGTCCGGCGGCCAGCGCCAGCGTGTAGCGATTGGCCGGGCCATCGTGCGTAACCCGAAAATCTTCCTGTTCGACGAACCGCTGTCCAACCTCGACGCCGCCCTGCGGGTGCAGATGCGCCTGGAACTGGCACGCCTGCACAAAGAGTTGCAGGCAACCATGATCTACGTGACCCACGACCAGGTCGAAGCCATGACCCTGGCCGACAAGGTGGTGGTGCTCAATGGCGGGCGTATCGAACAGGTCGGCTCGCCGCTGGAGCTGTATCACCAGCCGGCCAACCTGTTTGTCGCCGGGTTCCTCGGCACGCCGAAAATGGGCTTCCTCAAAGGCAAAGTCACCGGCCTGGACAGCCAGGGCTGTGAAGTGCTGCTGGACGCCGGTACGCGTATCAGCCTGCCGTTGAGCGGTGCCAACCTGAGCGTCGGCGGCGCGGTGACCCTGGGAATTCGCCCGGAACACCTGAACCTGGCGCAACCGGGCGACTGCACGTTGCAAGTCACCGCCGACGTCAGCGAGCGGCTGGGCAGCGACACCTTCTGTCACGTCGTCACGGCCTCCGGCGAAGCCTTGACCATGCGCGTTCGCGGCGACCTGGCGAGCCGTTTCGGCGAGCAACTGAGCCTGCACCTGGACGCTGAACACTGCCACTTATTCGACGCCGAGGGCGTTGCGGTGACCCGCGCGCTGCGCGCCGCCGCCTGATTACCGAGACCTGCGATGAAACTCAACCGACAAAACCTGCACAACCTCAACCCTGGCGTCGCCCTGCCCGCCTACCCTGTGGGCGATGTCCGCCAGGGCATCGCCCACATCGGTGTCGGCGGTTTCCACCGGGCGCACCAGGCCTACTACACCGATGCGCTGATGAATACCGGCACCGACCTGGACTGGGCCATCTGCGGCGTGGGCCTGCGGGCCGAGGATCGCCGTGCCCGGGATGACCTGGCCAGCCAGGACTACCTGTTCACCCTGTACGAACTGGGCGACACCGATGACACCGAAGTCCGGGTGATTGGCGCGATCAATGACATGTTGCTGGCTGAAGATGGCGCCCAGGCGCTGATCGACAAACTGGCCGATCCGCAGATCCGCATCGTCTCGCTGACCATCACCGAAGGCGGCTATTGCATCGACGACAGCAACGGCGAGTTCATGGCCCACTTGCCGCAGATCCAGCACGACCTGGCCCATCCTGACGCTCCGAAAACCGTCTTCGGTTTCCTCTGCGCCGCCCTGGCCAAGCGTCGCGCGGCGGGCATCCCGGCGTTCACGTTGATGTCTTGCGATAACCTGCCCCACAACGGCGCCGTGACCCGCAAGGCGTTGCTGGCCTTCGCCGCGCTGCGCGACGCGGAGCTGGGGCAGTGGATCGACCGCAATGTCAGTTTCCCCAATGCCATGGTCGATCGCATCACGCCCATGACCAGCGTGGCCCATCGCCTGCAACTGCATGACGAACATGGCATCGACGACGCTTGGCCGGTGGTCTGCGAACCGTTCGTGCAATGGGTCCTGGAAGACAAGTTCGTCAACGGTCGCCCGGCCTGGGAAAAGGTCGGCGTGCAGTTCACCGATGACGTCACACCCTATGAAGAGATGAAGATCAAGCTGCTCAACGGCAGCCACCTGGCGTTGACCTACCTGGGCTTTCTCAAGGGTTATCGCTTCGTCCACGAGACCATGAACGACCCGCTGTTCGTGCGTTACATGCGCGCCTACATGGACCTGGACGTGACGCCGCAACTGGCGCCAGTGCCAGGCATCGACCTGACCGACTACAAGAACACCCTGGTGGAGCGCTTTTCCAATCAGGCGATTGCCGACCAGTTGGAACGGGTCTGTTCGGACGGCTCGTCGAAGTTTCCAAAATTCACTGTGCCGACCATCAACCGCTTGATCGCCGACGGTGGCCAAACTCGCCGCGCGGCGCTGGTGGTGGCCGCCTGGGCCGTGTACCTGAAGGGCGTGGACGAGAATGGCGTGACGTATTCGATCCCGGACCCACGGGCAGCGTTTTGCCAGGCACTGGTGGCTGACGATGCGCTGGTGACCCAGCGGATGCTGGAGGTGGAAGAAATCTTTGGCACCGCCATTCCCCGCTCGCCGGAGTTCGTGGCAGCATTCGAATGGTGCTGCAACAGCTTGCGCGAGCATGGCGTCACGCGAACGCTTGAGCGCGTGCTGGCTGACGCGGACTAACGGTCCGCTTTTGTGGCGAGGGAGCTTGCTCCCGCTGGGCTGCGCAGCGGCCCCCAGACAGCCGACACGGTGAACCAGATAGACCGAGTGGCAGGTTTTAGGGCTGCTTCGCAGCCCAGCGGGAGCAAGCTCCCTCGCCACAGGTAGGTGTTGGCTGACCGAGCGGCTATTTCCTGCGGGTATTGATCTGACGACCAAGGATTTCCATGGCAAACCAACAACTGTTCCTGGGCATCGACTGCGGCACCCAAGGCACCAAGGCGCTGATCCTGGATGCGATCAGCGGCCAGGTACTCGGCCAGGGCGCCGCTGCCCACAGCATGATCAGCGGGGCCAACGGTCGTCGTGAACAAGACACCCAGCAATGGCTCGATGCATTCACCCAGGCAACTCACCAGGCCTTGGCCGCCGCCGAGGTCGATGGCCAGGCGGTCCTCGGCATCGGCGTCTCCGGCCAGCAACACGGCCTGGTGCTGCTTGACGAGCAGGGCCAGGTCTTGCGCCCGGCCAAGCTGTGGTGCGACACCGAGACAACGCCGGAAAATGATCGGCTCCTGGCGCACCTGGGCGGTGAAGACGGCAGCCTCGAACGCCTCGGCGTGGTGATCGCGCCGGGCTACACAGTTTCCAAACTGCTCTGGACGCGGGAGCAGCATCCCCAGGTATTCGAACGCATCGCCAGCGTCCTGCTGCCCCACGACTTCCTCAACTACTGGCTCACCGGCCGCCATTGCAGCGAATACGGCGATGCTTCGGGGACCGGCTATTTCAACGTACGCACCCGCCAATGGGACGTGCAACTGTTACAACACATCGACCCCAGCGCACGCTTGCAAGCGGCGCTGCCGGAACTGATCGAGGCCCATCAGCCCGTCGGACGCATCCTGCCGGCCATTGCCGCGCACCTGGGCATCAACCCCGAGGCGGTGGTGGCCAGTGGCGGCGGCGACAATATGATGGGCGCCATCGGCACCGGGAACATCCAGCCCGGTGTGATCACCATGAGCCTCGGGTCCTCCGGTACGGTCTACGCCTATGCCGCCGAACCCGCGGTCAGTCCACAGCCGTCCGTGGCGACGTTCTGTTCCTCCAGCGGTGGCTGGCTGCCGCTGATCTGCACCATGAACCTGACCAACGCCACTGGCGCGATACGCGAACTGCTGGACCTGGACATCGACGCCTTCAACGCCCTGGTGGCCAAGGCCCCGATTGGCGCCGAGGGGGTCTGCATGCTGCCGTTCCTCAATGGCGAGCGGGTGCCTGCCCTGCCCCATGCCACCGGCAGCCTGCTGGGCCTGACCACCACCAACCTGACCCGGGCCAACCTGTGTCGCGCCGTGGTCGAAGGCACGACCTTCGGTTTGCGCTATGGCTTGGACCTGCTGCGAGCCAACGGACTCCAGGCCCAGAGCATTCGCCTGATCGGCGGAGGTTCGAAGAGCGCGCAGTGGCGGCAGATCGTCGCCGACACCATGGACACCACGGTCATTTGCACCGAACAGAGCGAAGCCGCTGCATTGGGGGCGGCGATCCAGGCGGCATGGTGCCACTCCGGTTCACAGACGGGCTTGGCCGAGCTGTGCGAGCGCTGCGTCAAGCTCGACCCGAGCAGCGAAACCCGGCCAATCGCCGCGCATGTCGCGGCGTCGCAACAGGCATATGAACGTTATCGACAACACGTCGCAACCCTTTGAGAGCGGGAAACTATGTATTTGGTGTGTGGTGAAGCGCTGTTTGATTTTTTCAGTGAGACCGAGGCGGATGGCCCGACCTCGCAAGTGAACTACAAGGCCATTGCCGGTGGTTCACCGTTCAACGTGGCCGTGGGGCTGCGTCGCCTGGGTATTGAATCGGCGCTGTTTACCGGGCTGTCCACCGACTACCTGGGTCGACGCTTGCAGCAGGTGCTGCTCAATGAAGGTGTCAGCGCCCAATACCTGGTGGACTTCGACGCACCGACCACCCTGGCAATGGTTGCCGTAGGCGCCAACGGTTCGCCCCACTACAGTTTTCGCGGCGAAGGCTGTGCGGACCGACAATTGAGCCTGGCGCATCTACCGGACCTGGGCCCCGAGGTGCGCGGCTTGCATTTCGGCTCGTTCTCGCTGGTGGTCCAGCCCATCGCCGATACGCTCCTGGCCCTGATGCAACGCGAAAGCGGCCGCCGCCTGATCAGCCTCGACCCGAATGTGCGACTCAACCCGCAGCCGGATATCGAGCTGTGGCGCTCACGGATTGCAACGCTGGTGCAATATGCCGACCTGATCAAGGTCAGTGACGAAGACCTGGACCTGCTCTACCCCGGCAAGAAGCCCGAGGCGATCATCGAAGGTTGGCTGGGGAACCGCTGCCAATTGGTCTTCCTGACCCGTGGCGGCCAGGGCGCTACGGTCTTCAGTCGCCAATATGGCTCATGGTCGCTGCCGTCCTGTCCGGTGAAGATCGCCGACACCGTGGGTGCAGGCGACACCTTCCAGGCCGCGCTGATTGCGTGGTTGACTGAACAACAATTGGATTCGATTGAGGGGTTGCATACCCTGACCCGGGAACAGATCAGCGCAATGCTTGAATTCGCCATTCGCGCCGCCGCCCTGACTTGCGGCAAAACCGGGCCAGACCTGC
Organism: Pseudomonas sp. NFACC05-1; assembly: GCF_900100135.1. NCBI lineage: Bacteria > Pseudomonadati > Pseudomonadota > Gammaproteobacteria > Pseudomonadales > Pseudomonadaceae > Pseudomonas > Pseudomonas sp. NFACC05-1. The sequence goes on from NZ_FMTR01000022.1 coordinate 18,505, forward strand.
CCTACAGGCACCAATTGAACTGAATGGCGCATCGCAGCTAAAAAAACAGCTGAAAAAAACTGGACGCCGGGTTCGGACATGACCGGACCCGAGCGTCAGGCTTACAAGGACAAGGCCGTTATCAGCGGCCAGTCATCCGCTGGTGTTGCTGATGAAAGTGATTGCCAGCGGCAGGGTTGTGGTCGAGCTCGGTACGCAGTTCCGCGATCAAGTCGTTGATGGCCCGACAACCGGTGAGTTTATTGGCATCGATGTCGGTTTTGAGCAATGCCACGCGATCGGTTGCATGATCGTCGTAAATCTTGACCGTCATCTTGAGCTCAGGTGACAAGGTGCATTGCGAGCGCTTGGGCAGCAAGCTGCTTTCAATGATGTTTCGCATTTCGAGGGCAGATAGAAACATGGCGACTCTCTCCTGTTGAGGCGGCCAACTTATGTTCACGCCGGCGGTATTTTCGTCCGTTTTCTTCCCTGCGGACTGGGACTACGAATACCGTGCCGTTCGTTCGTTCTTTTTAGCGTTTTCAGTCAACGAGTTCGCCAGGCGAACTCTTGAATCATCCCGCAAGAAGCATGCCTGTATCGAAGACCTTGCGGATTGATCTGAATCAAGCGCTTAGCTTCGTCCCGCGCCGGAGAACTCGTGCAAAATGCAAGGACACGCTACTTTTTCCATGCAAACTGCAATCGCTTTTATCCTGTTCGCAACTTAGAGTAGCCCCTAATGCGAAGACGCAAGTGGGCATCCGTCGCCTGCTTCAAAAAAAGTGTGACGTAGCGTAAAAAACTCAAAACGCGCCCACCGCCGCACGCTCGGCCACGTGGCGCAAACTGTCGAAATTGATATTGGCACCGGAATCGATCGCCACCAGCGTCTGGCCTCGCGCCCCCGTGCCGGCCACGTACTGCTTGATGCCTGCCACCGCCAGTGCGCCCGACGGCTCAGTGATGGAGCGGGTATCGTCATAGATATCCTTGATCGCGGCGCACAGTTGATCGTTGCTCACGGTCATCACCTCATCGACACAGAAACGGCAGATATCGAGGCCATGGGCGCCGATCTGCGCCACGGCCACGCCATCGGCGAAGGTTCCCACCTCAGGCAAGGTCACTCGCTCACCGGTTGCCAGCGCCGCCTGGAGACAGGCCGAGTGCTGCGACTCGACGCCGATGATGCGTACTTCCGGGCGCAGGTACTTGACGTAGGCTGCGATCCCGGCGATCAGCCCACCGCCACCGACCGGGACAAAAATCGCATCCAGCTGGCCGGGGTGCTGGCGCAGGATTTCCATGGCGACGGTGCCCTGCCCGGCAATCACGTCCGGGTCATCGAAAGGCGAGACGAACTCCCGTCCGCTCTGCTCGGCCAGGTCCAGCGCGTGCGCCAGGGCAAACGGAAAGCTTTCCCCATGCAGAATCGCTTCGGCGCCTCGGTTGCGCACGCCCAGCACCTTCAATTGTGGAGTGGTCACAGGCATGACGATGCTGGCCGAAATACCCAACTCCCGTGCCGCCAGCGCGACACCCTGGGCATGATTGCCGGCGGACGCGGTGATGACGCCACGGGCGCGCTGCTCCGGGGTCAGTTGCACGAGTTTGTTGTAGGCACCGCGGATCTTGAAGGAAAAGGTCGGTTGCAGGTCTTCGCGCTTGAGCAGGATCCGGTTACCCAAGGCCTCGGACAATGCGGGAGCCGCTTGCAGCGGCGTGCGCACCGCCAGCTCATAGACCGGCGCGGCGAGAATCTTCTTAACATAGTGCTCGAGCAGGGTTTGCTCGGTGCGGGTAACGGTCATGGCGATCTCCTGGTTCAGGCGGAGCCCAGGAGACAGAAAGAAAAAACCCGCCTCCAGGGCGGGTTGGGTGCAGCCGACAGCTAACCCGCCAAATAAGGAATGGCGGTAATAATGCTTGGCTGGCTGCGCAGTACGAGTGAGTTCATGCCTGGAAATTAGCGGTGCGTTGGCGGCAAGTCAATGGGCAATATCAAGTGCCAGCCGATATTCGCTGCATTGACCTCAAGTGAACAACATTCCCTGCGAGAGCGAGCTTGCTCGCGATTGCGGAGTATCAGTCAACATCAATGCCAGCTGCCCCATAGCAATCGCGAGCAAGCTCGTTCCCACGGTTTTCTCCAATTATTTGAGGCCGACTTTGTACAACGCCCCGTCGTCCTCATCCGTCAACACATAGAGATACCCATCCGGGCCCTGGCGAACATCACGGATTCGCGCCTTGAGCTCACCCAACAGGCGCTCTTCGTGGACGATCTTGTCGTCTTGCAATTGCAGGCGGATCAGTTCCCCTGGCACCAAGGCGCCGATGAACACATTGTGTTGCCAGGCCTTGAAGCGCCCATGGTCGTAGAACGCCATGCCACTGAGCCCCGGTGAGACCTGCCACACGTGGTGAGGGCCAAGGCCACCCTCGACGGTCTTGCCCTGGGCTTCGGGGATCGGAGCGCCGGAGTAGTTGATGCCATGGGTCGCCAATGGCCAGCCGTAGTTCTTGCCGCGCTCGATGATGTTCATCTCATCACCGCCCTTGGGCCCGTGTTCGTTCTCCCACAACGTGCCATTCCAAGGGTTCAGGGCCGCCCCCTGGGGGTTGCGCATGCCGTAGGACCATATCTCGGGACGGACGTTTTTCTGGCCGACGAAGGGGTTGTCGTCGGGCACCTTACCGTCGGGGTAGATGCGCACGATCTTGCCTTGCAGCTTGTCCAGATCCTGGGCGGTGGGCCGCTCGTTGTTTTCCCCCAAGGTAATGAACAGATAACCGTCGCGGTCGAAGACCAGGCGCGAGCCAAAGTGGTTGCCCGTGGACAACTTGGGCTGCTGACGGAAGATCACGTCGAAATTCTTCAGGCTCTTGAGATCGTCGGACAGTTGGCCGCGCCCCACGGCGGTGCCGGCCTTGCCGTCTGCGCCCGCCTCGGCATAAGACAGGTAGACGGTACGATCCTGCTTGAAATCGGGCGACAGCACCACGTCCAGCAGACCGCCCTGACCCTTCGCCCACACTTCGGGCACGCCGCTCAAGGGGGCGGACAATTGGCCGTCAGGGCTGACCACGCGCAGGTTACCCGGACGCTCCGTCACCAGCATGCCCTGCTGGCCAGGCAAGAATGCGACAGACCAAGGGTGCTCCAGCCCCTTGACCACGGTGGTCACTTCCAGCGTGCCCTCCTCGCTCTTGAATGACTGGGTTGGCGCGGCATTGGCCGGGGTGGCAAGGGCCAGGACAGCGCTGGCGCAACATGCGGCCAGGAGTGTTTTACGCAACATGCACATTTCCTTCTGCGGTGTTGAAAGAGAACAACGGGCGCCAGCGCCTAGCGGTTGCCATTCTGGCTGTTGCGCGGTGGCGCAGGAGACTCGATGGTCGGTCGCGGCGAACCCGACGGCTGGCCGGACCGCGGGTAACCATTGCCGATACCACCGTTTTCCAGGGTCGGTGGGCGCGGTGCCGGCACCGTCGGGTTGTCATGAATCGTCGGCACATTGGGCCGGGTGCCCTGCATGCTGTTGGGATTGGCCCGTCGGGTCGGGCTGTTATAGGGATTGTTGTTGCCCGGCAGGTTTTGGGCCAGGACCGTTGCGCCTGCGCTGGGCGTGGCGGCCTGAGCAGCGGCAGTCAGTAATAGCGTCATGATGACGAGCATCAGCCTGTTCATTGGGACACCTCTGGGGTTCAGGCATATCGAAAGCACGCTACGCCGCAGGTTCGCCCTTGTTAAGCGAAATATCCCGGTGAAGATGTAACGAAGCGTCTCCGAAGAGAGGTGGGAGCAAGCTTGCTCGCCCCACAATGGAAACTTTTCCCAAGGCGCGAAGGTCACCAGAAAGACATCCACCGGCAAGGACAACACCACCATGGCACGGGCAATCTGGAAAGGCGCAATCAGCTTCGGACTGGTCCACATTCCTGTCGCGCTGGTGTCGGCCACCTCGTCCCAGGGGGTGGATTTTGACTGGTTGGACAAACGCAGCATGGATCCGGTGGGCTACAAGCGGGTCAACAAGACCACGGGCAAGGAAGTGACCAAGGATGACATCGTCAAAGGCGTCCAGTACCAGAAAGGCCAGTACGTGCTGCTCAGCGAGGAGGAAATCCGTTCCGCTCACCCCAAGTCCACCCAGACCATCGATATTTTTGCCTTTGTCGACAGCGAGAAGATCCCGTTGCAAAACATCGACACACCCTACTTTCTCGCCCCCGACAAACGCGGTGGCAAAGTCTATGCCCTGCTGCGCGAAACCCTGGTCAAGACCCACAAGGTCGCCCTGGCCCATGTCGTGCTGCATACCCGCCAGCACCTGGCGGCGCTCATGCCCCTTGAATCGGCGCTGGTACTGGTGATGCTGCGCTGGCCTGCGGAGGTACGCGACCTTGATGTCCTCGAGTTGGGCGACGAAGTGACGAACCCAACCCTGGCCAAGGGCGAGTTGGAAATGGCCAAACGTCTCGTGGAAGACATGAGCGCCGACTGGGAACCGCAAGAATACCGGGACAGTTTCGAAGACAAAATCATGGAACTGGTGGAGAAAAAGGCCAACGAAGGCCGCCTCGAAGCGGTGGAAACCGACCCGGGCGAAGAACAACGCAAGACCGCCGATGTCATCGACCTTACCGAGTTGCTCAAGCGCAGCCTGGGCAGCAAGGGCAAGGCCACCGACAAATCCGCCGGGAAGGCCCCTGCAAAACCTGCGAAAGCCCGCAAATCCGCTCCTGCCAAAAAAGCCACCAAGGCCTCCCGGGGGTAAACCCTGGCGTGCGCAATACAAGGGAATCTGTCATGGCCAACGCCGAGAGTGAATCTGCTCGTTTGTCCAACGCCAAGCCGGAGGTTACGACAGCCCGAAAGGCGCCTCAAAACCGCCTGCCCGAGCGCCTGTCGCCGCAATTGGCCACGCCCGTGGAAGAACCGCCCACCGGCGAATGGCGCTATGAGGTCCAATTCCACGGTTATCGACTGCTGGCCCGCATCGAACAGGGTGAAGTCCGCTTGTTCAATCGCAATCACCAGGACTGGACCGAGCGGCTGAAGCTGCATGCCGACGCCCTGGCCGGGTTGAACCTGGGGGACAGTTGGCTCGACGGCGAACTGGTTCTGCTCGATGAGACCGGCCGCTCCGATTTCGCGGCCCTGCGCCAGGCCTTCGACATCAGCCGCACCGTCGACATGCTGTATTTCCTGTTCGATGCGCCGTTCCTCAATGGCGTCGACCTGCGCCAGGCTCCGGTGGAGGAACGCCGTGCGGCCCTGAAAAAAGCCCTTGGCAACAACGCCAGCAAGCGCCTGCGCTTTTCCGAGTCGTTTTCGGCCAGCCCGCACGACATGTTCGAAAGCGCAATCGCGCTCGCATTGGACAGCGTGGTCGGCAAGCGCGTGGGCAGCCCATATAGGTCCCGGCGAAGCGCCGATTGGGTAAAACTCAAGTGCCGGTTGCGCCAAGCCTTCGTCATCGTCGGGTTCACTCGCCCCCAAGGCAGGCGCAGCGGTTTCGGCGCGCTGTTGCTGGCGGTCAACGGGCCGTCGGGGCTGGTGTACGCCGGTCGGGTCGGCACGGGATTCAGCCAGACGCAAATCCAACAATTACATGCGCAACTGTGCGCGCAGCAACGCGAGACTTCGCCACTGGCGCTGCCACTCAACGGTGTGCAGGGACGCGGCGTGCAATGGGTCGAGCCTGGCTTGACCTGCGAGGTAGAGTTCATTGAATGGACTGGCGACAACCAAGTGCGGCAGGCCATTTTCCTGGGTTTTTCGACCGAGACACCGGCCAACAAGGTTGTTCGTGAGCAGCCGCTGCCGATAAAATCCACGACAGCAAAAACCCAGCGTCGCAGCAAAACCCGCGCGGCCAAAGTCGACGGTGTGACGATCACCCACCCCGATCGGGTCATCGACAGTGTCAGCGGTGTGCAAAAGGCCGAGCTGGCGCAGTATTACCTGGACATCGCCCCGTGGATCCTGCCGCACCTCAAGCAGCGGCCGGTCGCGCTGTTGCGGGCACCGGACGGTATCGGCGAAGAGCAGTTCTTCCAAAAACACGCCGATCGCCTGGACATTCCCCATATCAAACAGCTGGATCCGCGACTGGACCCGGGCCATGCAGCGCTGATGGAAATCGATGACATCCACGCCCTGGTCAGCGCGGCGCAGATGGGCACGGTGGAACTGCACACCTGGACCGCGACCCACGATCGGATCGAGACCCCCGACCTGTTTGTCCTGGACCTGGATCCAGACCCTTCGCTGCCCTGGAGCGCCATGATCGAGGCGACCCACATGACCTTGGCGGTGCTCGACGAGTTGGGTTTGCAGGCTTTTCTCAAGACCAGCGGTGGCAAAGGCATGCACGTGATCGTGCCCTTGGCGAGAAGTGAAGGCTGGGACACCACCAAGGCATTCGCCAAGGCCATCTCGCAGTTCCTGACCCGGCAAATGCCAGAGCGCATCACGGCCACCATGGGACCGAAGAACCGCGTCGGAAAAATATTCGTCGACTACCTGCGCAACGCCCGCGGCGCCAGCACGGTGGCCGCCTACTCAGTGCGCGCCAGGCCAGGCCTGCCGGTCTCGGTGCCAATCGCCCGGGCCGAACTGCCGACCCTGCGCAACGCACAGCAATGGGACATCTATACCGCTCTGGAACGGGCCAAGGGCTTGGGCGCCGATCCTTGGGAAGGCTACCACCACCGTCAGCGGATCACCGCCAGGATGTGGGAACAGCTGGATGCGCAAAAGCCCGAGGCATGAAGGTAAATCCAGCGTTCAAATCCAGATAAAGATCACCAGCAGGCCGCCAAAGAACGCCCACTTCTGCAGGTAATACAGCGTGCGGTTACGTTTTTTCAGAGCCTTGCCCTGTAACCGTATCTTGTAGAGCCTGGAAAACGCCCGGTTCAAGGCGCCCGTCCTGTCGCCCGCGTCGTTGGGCGCACCGGCTGCTGCCATCACGGTGCGGCTGAACCAGCGGTTGAACGCGCTAGCCCAGCGAAACTTCATGGGCCGCTCCACGTCGCAGAACAAGATGATGCGATTATGGTCGGTGGTGTTCTGGGCGTAATGAATGAACGTTTCGTCGAAGATCACCGCCTCGCCATCGCGCCAATGATAGGGCTCGCCATCGACATTGATGTAGCAGCCTGCATCGTTGGGCGTTTCCAGGCCCAGGTGATACCGATAGGAGCCGGCATAGGGGTCGCGGTGCCGGACCAGCTTCGAGCCCGGTGGCAACTCGGCGAACATTGCCGCCTTGATCGAACCGATGCTCTGTACCAGCTCGGTAGTACGGGGGCATAGCTTCATGGCCGAAGGATGGCTGTCGCCGTACCACTTCAGGTAGAAACGCTTCCAACCGGTCTTGAAGAACGAGTTGAAGCCCACATCGTCGTATTGATCGGAACGCTTGATCTCCCCCGCATGCAGCAGGCCCAGGCCTTCGGCCCGGATCTCTTGCCAATGGGCCTGCAACGGGCTCAGGTCCGGGAACTGCGCCGGACTCAGGAACGGCCTGTTGGGCAGTTTCGAGCACAAGTAAAGCAGGCAATTGATCGGCGCGAGAAACGACGAATGATCGCTCAGTTGGCGTCCGAACTTATGCCGCACCCGACCGCGCAGATGAACGTAGCCAATGGAGAAGATGTAGAGTGCGACAATGATGAGCTTCACGAAAAACCGTCACAATGCTGGAGTGAACAGATCGTTTCCCCGGGGCCAGCCAAACGGCAAGGCAGTGGCACAGGGTGAAATGGCATTCTAGCCACAGTTTGTAACCAAAAGTTATCCTTCAATTGTGAAAAACTGTCTTGCCCGGGCAATACCCTATCGTTTATGCGGCCAGACCAGTACAATCGCCGCCAACTATTACGCGTCCCCTTTGGTCGATACCGCAAACGCGGCTTCGACGCACGTCTACCGGGCCAGGCGCTCCGTATTGCTGCTGTCCTCTTATGCCGGATGGACCCTTGCGCTTGCGACCGCGACGCCTTTGCGCGGTCGGGACGTGCGCAAACAGGTACTGAACAGGTACTGCCGCACCCTTAGCTACTCTGAATGTTCCGCAGGATAAACCTTTGATCTCTACAGCTAACATCACGATGCAGTTCGGCGCCAAGCCACTGTTCGAAAACGTCTCTGTCAAATTCGGCGCGGGTAACCGCTACGGTCTGATTGGCGCCAACGGTTGCGGCAAGTCGACCTTCATGAAAATCCTCGGCGGCGACCTCGAGCCGTCCGGCGGCCAGGTCATGCTCGAGCCGAATGTGCGCCTGGGTAAACTGCGCCAGGACCAGTTCGCCTACGAAGAATTCACCGTGATCGACACCGTGATCATGGGTCACGAAGAGCTGTGGAAGGTCAAGGCCGAACGCGATCGCATTTATTCGCTGCCGGAAATGACCGAAGAAGACGGCATGGCCGTGGCCGAACTGGAAACCGAATTTGCCGAGATGGACGGCTACACCGCCGAATCCCGTGCCGGTGAACTGCTGTTGGGCCTGGGGATTGGCATCGAGCAGCATTTCGGCCCGATGAGCGAAGTGTCGCCAGGCTGGAAGCTGCGTGTGTTGCTGGCCCAGGCGCTGTTCTCCGACCCGGAAGTGCTGCTGCTCGACGAACCGACCAACCACCTGGACATCAACACCATCCGCTGGCTGGAAAACGTGCTGACCCAGCGTTCGAGCCTGATGATCATCATCTCTCACGACCGTCACTTCCTGAACAGTGTCTGCACCCACATGGCGGACCTGGACTACGGCGAGCTGCGCCTGTTCCCGGGCAACTACGACGAGTACATGACCGTGGCGACCCAGTCCCGCGAGCAACTGTTGTCGGACAACGCCAAGAAGAAAGCCCAGATTTCCGAGCTGCAGTCGTTCGTCAGCCGTTTCTCGGCCAACGCCTCGAAAGCCAAGCAGGCCACCTCTCGCGCCAAGCAGATCGACAAGATCCAACTGGCTGAGGTCAAGCCATCGAGCCGCGTCAGCCCGTTCATTCGCTTCGAACAGACCAAAAAACTGCACCGTCAGGCGGTCATCGTCGAGCGCATGGCAAAGGGCTTCGACGGCAAGCCGCTGTTCAAGGACTTCAGTTTCACCGTCGAGGCTGGTGAACGCGTGGCGATCATCGGCCCGAACGGGATCGGCAAGACCACCTTGCTGCGCACCCTGGTCAATGAACTGGAACCGGATGCCGGCACCGTGAAATGGACCGACGCCGCGGAACTGGGCTACTACGCCCAGGACCATGCTCACGATTTCGAGGACGACGTCAACCTGTTCGACTGGATGGGCCAGTGGACCCAGGGCGGCGAACAACTGGTGCGTGGCACCCTGGGCCGCATGCTGTTTTCCAACGACGAGATCCTCAAGTCGGTCAAGGTCATTTCCGGTGGTGAGCAAGGCCGCATGCTGTTCGGCAAGCTGATCCTGCAAAAGCCGAACGTGCTGGTGATGGACGAACCGACCAACCACTTGGACATGGAATCCATCGAGGCACTGAACCTGGCGCTGGAAAACTACCCGGGCACGCTGATCTTCGTCAGCCATGACCGGGAGTTCGTATCGTCCCTGGCCACCCGCATCATCGAGCTGAGCGCCGATGGCGTGGTCGACTTCAGCGGCACCTATGACGACTACCTGCGTAGCCAGGGTGTGGTGTTCTAAGGGCAGCTGCGAGTTGCAAGCTTCAAGCGGCAAGTAAAAAGCCCTGTCCACTGTGACAGGGCTTTTTGTATTTCAAGGCGCATATCCCGCGATGCCGCTCATGCAAGAAGAATGAGGAAATCCGACAAACACGTGCGCCATGAACACGCTGGGCTTTAACAGCACAGTGAAGGAATGGCGTTGCGCGGGTTAGGCTTATGGAGCTGTGCTTCTAATACCATTCATTCTTATTGTCGCCCCTCTCAGTAGCTCGTCAAAATCCAGCTCAGTATACTTAGGTAGCATGCCTGATTTTGCTGTCGCGGCAGAATAACTCGGCGGATTAGAAGGAAGGGGAGCAGTAGCAGCGTATGGATCGCCAACCCTTCCCGACGCTGAGGATGCAGAAAGCCGGGGAGCAGTAGGAGCGTATGGATCGCCAGCCGATGCAGAAAGCGGGGGAGCAGTAGCACCAGCGAATGGATCGTTAGTCGGTCTCGGCACATTGCCTGTAGGGCGAGAAGCAGTTCCAGTGCGAGACCGTGGATGCGCAACGGGCATTCTATTCGGCGCTGGGGTCATCCTAAATGCCGCCACGCCTAAACCAATCGACGCCACCCCCGCTACCGAAGCAATGGCGATAAACACAATGCGAGCCGTGTTGTCGTCGGTGAGAGCCGCACCAACACTTGTGGAGGCAGCTATAACGCCTAAAAGCAAGGCGCCCAACGCCGCGTTAACAACGAAGTGCCCCGTAGGGTCTACCTCATCGAGCGGCCTCTGGCTGTATGCATACCCATTGAGCCCCCCCTTGCCGAATGGACTCCAGCTGTCCGGGCTATTGAATCGCATGAGCACCGGGCTATACACCCGGTAACCCTTTCCCAGCATATATCCTCCGGTCTGAGCCTCCCTCAGTTCACCATTGAAACCCAGTTCGGTACTGATAGGTTGTTCGGCGCTACGATGGCCATAAGGACTGTAAGCAAGAGAATGGGTTGAGTCGGAGCTGACTTCATTCATTACACTGTTGGTGAAATTACCGGCCAGTAACAGCGTGTTGTCGCCCTGACGCTCTGCCAATAAATGGTCATCGCCGCGCATGAAGGTACTGCTCCGCTCCCCGTCCACAAGGTTGGCGATGTGATCGCCCTTGTAAAAATGTTGCTGGGAACCGCCACCGTCATCGTTATTGGATAACCGGTCCAGCGGATCATACTGGAAGTTACCCGTTTTACCCGTTCCGGACTCACTCACACTGAGCAGCCGATTAAGCGCGTCATATTCCAGGACTCGGCCTTGCTCGTCTTGAATCAGGTTACCGTTGGCATCATAGGAAAGCACCAGCTCGTCTGGATGCCCCGCATCCCCTGAGTTGGTGACTCGACTCAGCTGGGCAGGGTCTTGCGGGTTTTCATAATGATATTCGGCCATGTTGTTTTTTCCATCGACCGTCTCTGTGATAACGATGATCAGATTATCCATCGCATCGAAGATAAAGGTTTGCCCCGAGAGCCTGTTGCCATACGGATCAATTGGCGGTTGGCTGCCCGCACAGGTATACGTCTCCAGGCGTCCACGAAGATCATAGGCATAGGTTTCGTCACGCAGCGTCTGGGGGCCTTCGGTCAAGGTGCGTCGCACGAGACAGTCAAACTCGTCGTATACCTGATCCAATACCTGGATAACACCATCAAGGTCGAACGTACGCTTTATTTCACGATGAAACTCATCGTATTCAAGGCTGATACCAAGGGTTCTCGCCGGTGCGCCGTCGACGATGTCCTGCGTGGTGATGGTAGCGACACGCCCCAAGGCGTCGTAAGTGAAGGCCGACGAAGTCGTCCCCAAGGATGTACGCTCCAATCGACCTTTAGGGTCATATTCATACTGCTGTATTTGATCGAGCACATCGGTATAGCTGAGCAAACGACTGCGAAAACTATACTCGTAGGCCATCGCGAAAGTTTGCCCATCCGCTTCAACGGTTTCGCTCTTGGGCTCGCCAAAACTGAAATAAGTACGTGCCAGTGTCCGCCCGCCCACGCTGGCCTTCGTCAATCGCGCGTTGGCCGGGTCATACTCGTAGTTACAGATGTCCCCACCTGAAAGTTGGCGACGCAGAGGTTCATCACTCAACTGTGGCATGTACTGGTATTCGACCGTTTGACCACTGGCGGGGGTCACGGTCTTAGGTCGGGTCTGCTGCGGATCGTATTCATAGCGTTGCAAACGCCCTCCGGTGACCGACTCGGTCATGCGGCCCAGCCCGTCGAACGTTTGCGTTCCCAGTTCCTGTCCATCCACGCTGATGCGTGTAGGCCAATCTTCAGCGCTGTGCTCGGCATATTCGCGCACAATCCTGGCACCTTGAGGCAAGATGGTTTGCGTCATACGGTCGAAAGCATCATAGCTGTACTCGGTAACGCGCAACGGAGTCCTGAGGCCCAACTCTTCCTTCACCGACCGTCCCAACCCGTCATAACTATATTTTTGCCGACTGATTACGCTTTCATCCAAGGCCAGACGCTCTGTCTGGACAGGCTTTTCAAACAGGTTGAGACGCGTTTCAGTGATCCCGCTGAAGTGGACCTTCGTCGAATCCTGCTCCCAGCTTCGTTCAATCGGGCCTGACCAGTTTCGATCGCCAATCGGATTGACTTGCTTATAGCGCTCCACGCCGTCCGGGCCGATCTCGCAGAAGGGCTGATTCCAGTCGTCGAACAGAAACCGTGTCTTGAAGGCTTTCTCCTGCGCTCCCCACCAATCGTATTCGGTCTGTTCGATCAGGTTCCCGAAAACATCGTACTGGGCGGCGTAGGTTTGGCGCATTGTCGGTTGGCTGCTGTCGGCATCGTTGCGCTCTTCGTAAACCGCCCTGTTAAGCCCATCGAATGCCGTCACGGTCTTCACGCCCTTGACGTCGAACAACCATTGCTCGGCCCGTTGCCCAATGCTGGCGGAGAGATAATATTCATAATTGCGCGTTGCCTTGTAGCGTGGGTCGTTCGGTGCCACGGTTTCACTGGTGACCCGATTCAGCACATCGTAAGTGCGGCGTATCTCTACGTCATTGTCGTCGCGCTCAAGCAGCGACTCGCCGTTGAGTAGCGAGCTTTCCAATGTAATGATTTTGTGCACCTGATCGAAGTCTGTCGTCAGCGTTTCCACTGTTTGCAGAACCGTCTCGTCGGCCAGGGTGCCCATCGTCACCCCGTACGTGTAGGCGGTTTTCGTTGCTTTTTCATTCAACGCAACCGACTGGTGCTTCAGGCGTCCATGCACCACATGCGCCTGCGCGTCGTCCTTGTCGTGGTAGTACTCATAGGCCGTGCTACGTAATTCCATGACGGCGCCGGGAGCCGTTCGCGTGAGCGTTTCACGTTCGAGCGCCAGCCACGACGAACGTCCGCTGCCGTCCAGCGATGGATACAGCTCGTAGCGATAATCGGTCCGCAGGGTCGGCGCACCGGCCACATAGCCAGGAGCGGGCGTCTGGGTTTGACTTTTGAGATTGCGCACGAAGCCATCGGGGTCTTTCGGGCAGCCATCTTCTCCGTCCTTATCGTAGTAAAAACTGGTTTCGACAACACCTGTGGGATGGGTCTGGACCAACAGATTGCCGTAGCTGTCATAGGTGCTGCTGGACTTTTCGCTACGTAATTGGCTACCCAACCGCCAGCGGTTGGTGACTTCGTGAGGGAGTTGAAACCAGTCTGGTTGGCCATCGAACCCACCGGGGATCTGACCATACACAGTCTCGACCTCCTGCTGTGCCGTGTTGCGCGTCGTGGTCTCCAGGGTGAGCAAGTGAAACTGGTTGAAGGTACGTTTGATACGCTGGACCTCCACCCCTCCATCCATCAGGTGCTCGGTGCAACCGTAGGCGTAATGGCTGCCAGTGAACTGATAGAGGTTATCCAACCCGTCATCGTTCCAACTCAGCGCCAGATTGCGACCCAGGAAATTATTGGTCTCCAGATAGGTCGAACCGTCGGTGAAACTGTAATGCGTTTCTACCATGGGCTGTCCGCTGCCAGGGAACACCCGGTGTTCTTTCACCCGGGGTATGGGCTGACGACCACTGCCGGTGGGAAACTCATGGCCCTGCGCGTCATAGACCACTTCTTCCCGCCCGCCCAGTGGCGTTTCCACCGACACGATGCAGGTATATTCGCCCACTGGCCTGTAATTCAGACGCCAGGCAACGTTGCGACCCGCTTCGCTCGGCAAAGTAATGACGTTGACGTACTTCTCGGTGCCGGAATCCAGCGTCATCGAATAGCGCGCCAACGGCGTGCCATTGGCGCCGGCAGTGGGGTGCAGGTCCAGGATGACGCTGCCCTCCTGACGGTCTACCTTCAGCAAATCGCCGCGCTCATCACTGATGCTCGCAAGCCGGAAATCATGGGCACCGAAGGGCAAGTGCCCCAGCGTCACCGCATGACCTTCCGGCGCGATCATCCGGACAGGCAAGGCAACCGCATCGTCTCCCCGGCCATGGACCCTGAGTTCTTCGACCAGACCGGACTTATGCACCAGTCGGTAGAGTTGATCGTCGTCTTTATCACGGTAAAAACGGAAGGTGTTGAGCTTTTTCTCTTTCATCAGAAGCTCGACCAGAACCCCTTCCTCCCGTTGCGCCGTAACCTTGTAACGCTCGCCGCTGTTCAAGGTCAGGATTTGCCGCTGAACCCGATATTGCGATTGCTGCACGTTCCAGCCGGTGCCGTAACCGCTGTCATGACGGTTCATGGGATTGAAGCCCATGGCCAGGGACAGCAGCGGACCGTTCAAGAAGTTGGGTTTGAATTCGGGGAAGTTGATGGAAAAAGTGTATTGATTGGTTCGAGGATCAACCCCGCCCGCTATGTAACTCATGAAATTGAAAGCGTTGGAATGTACCGCCGTGGAGTCGGTCATGATTGCCACCTCTGGAAAGAAACAAACTCAGAAAACCACGCGCCAATATTGAGTAACCTTGAGCTTCCCAACCGCTTGCTTTTAGATTTCACCGCCAAAAGTGAGCGCTAGGCAGGCATGATTAACTTGCAGGCGTACCTGGCCATATATAAACACAGGACAGCTTCCCTTCGACATTCTCATTATTTTTGTTTTTCCCATCTACAAACATCACTCCCGGTTTTAGAAGTTGCCCAGGTGTTGCCGACCTCAGCGTACCCGGAATTGAAATCAGGGTGCTATTGGTGGGCTGGATATAGGTTTTCACCCTGTAGTACCAATCCCCGGTATAGTCTGGCCCTACCTTTCGGCAGTTGGATTCCGAACCGAAGGCAATCTGCACGGCAGAATCCACATTATAGAGGGTAAAAAAACTGTACATATCATTCGTACAGTCGTTCGTACTATCATCTCTAAAACCATAGGCTTTGTATTCAGTACCAATATCAAGACTACAGGTGCCACCAGGATCCTCTATACTACCTTTTTGATATAGCTTAATACTTCCCTGAGCCAGAACGACAGTCATCGCCTGAACGGCAACAATCAGCAAGCCGGCGCCTATTTTCGTAAAAATGTTCATTGTCAGTCACCTGCAAAGGTTCGACCAATCATGGACGAAGGGGAAAGATCATAAAGCCGTATTATCCAGATAATTACGATGATAATAGGTTCCCTTGGGCTTGAATGAAATTCTCTGTTTGTGAAGATTGCCGTTCTTGTCTCGCAAGGCAACCTTCAAATCTTGATCCAACCGCGGACGCGGATGGGCGCGAGGCAAAATGTACGGAATGTTATCGTTTCGACACAGTAAAACAGCAAAGGTGAAGGGGTCATACCGAGTGGATTTGGCAACATCCAGAAGCTGGGGATCTTTTACAACATCAGGCATGAAATCATCGAAAGCCACCTTGTTTTTTAAATCATTATTTCCAGTAACATCTTCAAAGTAATAGCCCAGCCAACTAAACATAGTCTCCTCCAGCTTTTCGCTTTCCCAGCGAATGGAAGACACATTAATAAAATTCGGAACACCCGGTTCTAATTGATCAGGAAATAGCCATTCGAGCATGATAAAGTCCTGCCCCCTGCACTTGAACGTCCACCAATCCTGGCTGTTAAGAATCATATCGAAGTCAGCGTTATCATTGCCAGGTTCGCCTCCGCTGCCACCGGCTATGCGCACCCGAGTGAGATCATATACAAACTCTGCAGGCTTCACGGACCTGACAGTGATTCGTTTACCGATGCCCTCTTCCCCCTCTTTCGCTGTATCGATCCACTCACCACCGCCATCGGCGCTGTCTTTCTGAAATCTGGCATGCAGCGTTGCGGTGGTATTGACGGGCGCAACGGAATGAAGATAGAAATCCTGCTCGACCAGAGAATCATTTGCTCGCAGAGCGTCGGCATTCGGTACTTGGCCGGGGTTAGATGGAATGGCCAGGTCGAAGTAAGGACTCAGGATTTTATGCACTTGCAACTCTTGTGACGCCCCCGGATCGACTCCCAGATCCTCCACCGGTATAAAAGGCAGCTCATTGTAATTTTTGTAGAGCAGGCGCATGCTTGCCAACTCCGTCAAACTCAGTTTGTAGTACTTGAGCTCTTCGTCTATTGGATCCCACACACCATTGGTCTGGGTGCTGACTTGAACATGAAGTTGCTGGTAACCATTGGCCAGCACATTACCTTGCGTTTCCAGCTCCGGCCCACCCACCACTTTGATCGTGAACAGGGCCAGGGGGACTTCCCAAGTCGGATCCGGGTCCTGCTGTTTTTCGCCAATCACGCTGTAGCCCCGGAAAAACACCACGCCGTTACGTACGACTTCGCACAACACCACGCTTGTCTGCTCCACCCCTTGCGGTGGGGCGGTGTAAAGCCCTTCGTCCACGCTGCCGACACCACTGACCACTCGCCACCGCCGCGGCACCTGCGGCATCAGAGAAACATCGTGGTTCAATTGCACCGTATTGGCGGCGTTGAGACGCTCCACCACAGCCGGCTCGACGCTTAAAAACGACTGGGCATTGTCCAGCACCAGGGTAGATTGCGTTGTTTTGACGTTAGCACCGAGCGTCTCGCACAGCACCTTCTGAATCGAGAAGCTCTTGAGCTCAGCCTCGGCGCTGGCCACGAACCGCCACTGCGTGTCGGCAACCCTGGTCAGGCTGCCTTGTAGCGGCGCAAGCAGGCTGCATCGGGCTTCCTGCCCCATCGCGGTCGCGTTCAGTGTAACTTCGCCAGGTTCCTTCTTGAGCAAGTGGGTCACCAGTTTCGGCGCGATTTCCACCTTGCTGTAGTCCACCCTGAGTAAAGTCGAGGCGGTGTAGGTTTTGCCGTTGTTTTCATAGGTAGCTGTCACCAGCACACGCAACGAGTGGTAGCCAATACGTTGCGACGACACCGCCCTATACAAGCCATTGTCTATGGTGCCGTGCCCGTCCTCGGAGTGACTTTGCAGGCTGACGGCTTTCCACGTTTTGGCCGTCAGCGTCCTGCCTTCCCAATCGAGTAGCTGGAATTGCTGTCGCCCCCCGGCCTCGATGACTGGGAACGCGGGCTCCAGGCGTATGCTGGTCTGTGCGGGGCTGATGCGACCAAACGACACCACGTCATGAGGTCTGTGTTGCGAGACTTCTTCGTAGAAATTCAGTCCGGGGAAAGATAGATGCGCCGGTAAGTCCACGTCGTTATTGTTGGCATACCTCAGCATGTCCCGGGATAACACCCACAAGGCGGTGTATTTGCGATCACCACCAGGATTGGTGTCATCGGGCATCAAATAAGGAAAGTCGACACCGAGTTCTTGCCCCGGGCCACTACCGGCCAGCAGTTCGATCAATGCGAGCACCACACCATCGCCTTCATTTGCCGCACCTCTGACCTTCGCTCCGGGTGCAGCCTGGGTCCGCAGGCGGAAACGCCTTGGGGCAAGCCCGTGGTAGCCCTTGAGGCCGATTCGTCCCAGCTGAAACACCGTCTGGTCCGACGACAATTTGTCAAACTGCTCTTTAAAATAGGCACCGAGGCGCTCTGCGTGCTCCCCGCCCAAGAGATCGCAGGTAAAGGTACTGGCCCCCTTCAAATCCATCGTGATACGGCCTTGCCGGTCGACTTCAGCCACCACCAAGAACAAGTTGACCTTCATCGTCAGGGTGAAACCCTGTTGTTCGGTGATGTAACCCGTGGACAATAGAGTGTCCGAAGCGCCCACTCGAGATTGCCACGTCTTGATTTCCCCGCCCACGATATTCATCGTCACCGTAGCGCTGGAGTCCGCTAAGGTCGCACTCTCGAAAGAC
The DNA here is from genome assembly GCF_900100135.1 of Pseudomonas sp. NFACC05-1. Lineage (NCBI taxonomy): Bacteria > Pseudomonadati > Pseudomonadota > Gammaproteobacteria > Pseudomonadales > Pseudomonadaceae > Pseudomonas > Pseudomonas sp. NFACC05-1. The sequence continues at coordinate 36,429 of NZ_FMTR01000022.1, forward strand.
ACCTTCGGCGCACCGAGAACGATTGATTTAACCTCGACAGACTGACTCTCAGACGCGTTAATGACAGTGCGACCATTCAAATAGGGTAAGAAAGTGAACTCTTCATAACGCGTTACATATTGCTGTTCCAGAAGATAATTAATGCGAAGGCGGTCGCATATGAATAATGCATCCCAACCCCGGGTAGTCAGTCTACCCTGCATAAGCGCAAGAACTTCATTCAACGTAGCCATGATAAATCCTCTTCCAATAAAAGGATGGATTACAAACTCAACGCTCGAATGACCGCACCTGAATCGGCTAACGGTAATGGCACGATGGTGTAACCTTCAAATAGACCAAGCACGGGTTCAACCCATTTTGCGCCAATGACGACGCAAGGTTGTGCACTGGGTCCGCCTTCACGATACAACCCCGTATCGCTATCGATTTCTCCGGGACCGTCAAAGGGGAGGAACCACTCTGCCTCGATGGGAAAGTGGTTAATCGTGGCGCGTAACTGAAGTTCACCTTCGGCGGAGGATTCAAGATCGGGCTTTATAACCATTATCGTGTTTTTATGTTGTGCCACCACATAACTTGACCATGTATTGCCGCTGTCTTCATCAGTCACGTTGATTTCATCGAAAACAAAGGCGGCCTCACCCGTGATCTCGTCGGCGGCAATATAGTCGTATCCACCGGTGGCAGGATTGGGGACCAAATCTCCACTTTCACCCGGTACCCGATTCTTTATTTCCCACGTCAATGGTCCGCCACCGATGGAGCCCGCCAAAAACGAAATGCGATCCTGCGGGTTGCACACTTGAATAACGGGATTGACCACAAGACTTTCCCTGATCACCGTTACTACGACCACACTTCGCTCGTCACTGGCCTCATCATGGGCAATGACCAGTACCTGAAGAGGGGCTGCGCCCAGTGTATGGGCCGGCGGTGCCCGGTACTCCCCTTCAGGCGTCATCCTTCCAGGATCCAAAGCGCCCGGCGCCTCTATCGTGAAACTGACTCCGGGGGCGGCCGGCTCCACCTCGAACAAAACAATTTCCCCAGGCAATAACAGCGTTTTCGGCGCACGGATCGTGAACGAGGCGCTGGAGGAAAGAACCCGGCCAAAGTCGACATAATCCTGTGGGAGCGCCACGACTTCCGATTGCAACCGGTGGGCACCCGCCAGGTCTACATCCGCCAAAAACACTTGGGTACCGGTGGCCGTCAGGCATTCGGCGTACTGCTCGATCAACGCGGTTTTAACCGCATGCCCGATAAACGCCACGATCCGACCGCGCAGGAGTTGCGGTGTGTTATCCGGCAGGCCGCTGATGTACGTCACGTCCGGCGTCTGCGTGCGTGGCACAAATAACTCGGCACCCACTTCGTACGGAGCGAACTCATCGACCATCATCCGAAACACCTGCTCAAGGCTGAAGGTGAACGTCACCGTAAAAGAGGTCCATCCCCCCGTGCTGCCCTGGAGCCGATAACGCAGTGGCACATCGGCCCTGGTTTGCCAGTGCTGAACGGCCCGAGTCAGTTCAAATTCGGCCGTCAGTGGCTGAGCTCCTTGCACCAGCGAGATACCAAAAGAGTCACAGCCAAAGTCGTAAAGATTGTCCTTATAATCGCGAGCCGTAATGGTCAACTCGCCCGAGGTGGCTTTCATGCCTATCACATGTCCATCGTCTTCCATCAGTTCGAAGTGATTGCTGCCAAACATGCTCAACAGTGCCCCGCCGAACGCGGCCCGATTGATCAGCCTGGACGAGAACAGCGCGGTGCTGGCGTAGTCCTTATCGGCGTCATTGGCGATCAGGTATCGGTATTCGCTCGGTTTGTAGCCGGGCCTGCCCATCGCCATGGTTTGATAAAACAGCAACGCCCCTTCGCCCGCGACCTCCCCGCTCGATTGAGTGCCCACATCAATGGACTTGATACACAGGAAAGGATTTTCCTGATCCGGGAACCTGGCCAACGGAAATACGGAACGTTCATTGGCCAAGGCTTCAAATTGCGCCTTGAAGAACTTGCCGCCAGCGACCTGTTCCTCCGGCACCGGCGAACTCGTCAGCCTGAGTTCTTCTGCCAGCGTCAGGTCCAGCACGACCTGCGCATCGCGCCCGGCTGCTGGCTCTTGGAAAGTAACCGGTTGCTCGTCTGTGACCAACTTATAAGCATTAAGTGGGCTAAAGAGAAAAACCGACTGGATAAGCTGTTGATCAATTTTTTTTTGCGTGATCACTTCTTGACCGCCGCTCACTTGCAGGGATGAACCCACGGCATTCGATACATACGACGTTGATGGAAAGGAAATCTCGGGATAACTCAATGAGCACCCGATCAAGTGATGGGTAAGCGGAGTATCCGGCACCTCGTAACTTCCGGTGATGCCATTCAGGCTTATGCCCTGGCTCAATCGGAGTGCATGGTCCTTTTGTAGCGCCTGGTTCACCGAATGACCCGACAAGGCAAACAATGCATCCCACTCGCGCATCTGGCTGGTGCCCTGCATCCAGCCTAACAGTTCGGTTACCGAATAACTGGCCATCGCTACTTTCCTCATTTAATAAATGGGTTGCAAGCAAGTCGTTATACAGATCAATAAACCAGGCCTGTCCCGCCCTCAATCGCGGCAACACTCAGCGGCACATCGGGAATATCGAGCAAGGGCAGCGCGAGCAGTAAATGACCTTCAAGAACACCTATAACCACCGAGTCCCAGGACGCTCTGATGAACACGAAAGCCTGCGGGGCCATTTCGTCAACCTTATAGACGCCTGGGGTTTCGCTGTGCCATGAGCCGGGGCCGTTGAATTCAATACTCCACTCAACGTGTTCGGTAATATCCCTGTTATTGGCTATGGCTCTTAAAGCGACTTCTGTCAAACCTTTCAAGCTGCCAGGGGCTTGAATGGTTATCCCGGGATTTGTCTGTGTAACCACCATGTAAACCGACGCCGTATACCCTTTGTAAGTCGCCACGAGTTCATCCATCACATAGGTTTTCTCTTCGACGACTTCTTTATTTGAGACATAGGTGTAAACGCCATTATTGGATTCGATAGA
>NZ_FMTR01000022.1:41411-100715 GCF_900100135.1 Pseudomonas sp. NFACC05-1
CATTTGCTCATGCGATCCTGATCCTTCATCCAGCTCAGAAGCTCTGCCAACGTATAGGTAGTTGCCATTGCCATACCCTCAAATGTCAAAATCAATGGTGAGCCTAGCCGTCTCGCACACTCACGACTGAGCGCTTCCTATCGAGATAAACGTCACAAAACCATCTGATCGCCAGAACAGCAAAAAGCGATTACCGAACCGTGCCCTTCAACGACAATCAGTCTTTCCATCCAAAAAAATAGTGCGTTCAGGGCGCCAGAAGAAACAGCCGTTCATCCACCTTCTTATAAGTGCTGCCCTGGTCGTAACTCAACTGAACCAAGACAGAAAGTTTTTCAGCCATTACCAGCGAATCTAAAAAGCCCTTATCAAGCGCTGGCAATATATATCCAACGTAGTATTCATCGTCGGTAAGGGGCTGCGTTTCGTCACGCATCGTATTAGTCACTACCTGGCCTGTCGCTGACGATACGCCGCTTGCCTGAATTTTTAGAAGTTGCCCTTCTGCGATGAAATACCAGCTTTCCAATTTAAAGAGCATGACCGGGTCGGTGATCTCGCTTAACTTGATAGAGCCACCGCTAAGTTTCGGCCTTTCCGCCTGGATCCGCGGCCAACCACTGTCGAAGTTTCTTATTTCCAGATCATAAAACGGTGAAGCGTGAGGAACGGCTTCATCTGGCGGCAGAACCTCGTAATGAATCAAAACATGTTTCCCCACATTCATCGGTACGGCCGTACGGGGAATGTTGAATCGCCTGTCGTTGCCGATCGAGGGTGTCGTCACCACCAGCGGATCGCCAAAGCCGTCCCAGATCATGCTGACCTTGTCATCGTTGCCAATCACGGAGTCCTGCGGGATATCGATGACGGCCCCGGTCAGCACATCAGCGGCATTCACCCACCCCTTGACCACGCCCGACCCGTCGTCATCGTAAAGATTGGCCTTATCCACATTCGGTGCATACAGCTCAAGGGGGCGCCGAACCATCAGCGTCAACGGGCGCGAGCTGAACGAAGCCCCTGCCCGCGCATAGTGATAAAGCAGCTCGACAACCTTGCCGTTGTTCTCCTGTAACCAGCGGTGTTCGAGGACCAGCGTGATAATCCCGCTCTCGACCGCCGACACATCCAGCAGCGCGGTAGCGAGCAGGTTGGTGTCGCCTTGCGCATATACCGTCACCACGTCACCCGGCTGCCGGCTGCCATACAGTGGCACCTGCACGGGCAAGCCATCGGGGTGTCGTGCCGGGTCGATCGAGCCACTGTCGGCACCCGCGACAATCAGTTCGGGCAACAACGGCTCAAGGGTGTCCACTGCCGTAATAGTCTGTTCGGCGGAAGTTGATTCGGGCGTGAGCGGATCCTGTGGATCGGCGTACTGCACCTGGTACTGCATAACCCCATGACCACCGTTCTGGATCAATGTGAGTTGTGCCTTGGGCAAAGACCACTCCAGGGTTTTACCCACGTCATCGGCGCTCAATGTCCGGCGTATCGTATGGGTCGTAGGGGTCCCTCCGGTAGCGCGATGGGCCACCCAGGTGAAAGTAAGCTCATCACCTTCGGCCATCGCCTGATAAGGCGCGGTGGAGATGAGCGCGGGGCCGGCGATGGCGCTTGGGTCCACGCACAATGCGTGAGATTCCTTCATCTGCGCCACAGGCAAGCTCAGGATACCGACGCGCTTGCCCACATAAAAAAACAGACGCCGGGACTCTTCCCCCAGCGGTCCGCCATCCGATTGCCGATAGGAGTAAAACACTTCGCCCTGATCCAGGCCGATGAGTTTGGCGTTCTCAATCACTATCGGCATTCTTGGATGACCATTCTCGTCATGTTCCAAACGGTCATCGACATCCTGGTAGTTGGTTTCATCGATCGCTTCGCCCAACGGGCTGCGCCCTCGCCAGTTGGGTTCGATCCCATGACCTATTGCAAGCCCTGGATACTGCACATAGGTCAACAAGTCGTCTGTTCCCAACACATCCAGATCAATCACGTTATCGCGACCGAGTAGCGGAATGTGGGGAGCCGGCGGGGCATCTTTTGTATTCATGGGTTTGACACCCTCGTTGAGTTTTCATGCAGCGATAAAGACGTTTTACCCCTGACCGATCGCGCCGACCACTATCAGAACTGTTAGGTTACCGGCGCTCTGCAGTCTGTTACCGTATCGACAACTCGCCGTAGCCCTCCCGTTAAAAAGCGCCGTTCATTATGGCTATCGCGGCAATGTCATGACCGACGATTATGTCGACTACAACGCTATTGCATTGCACCAAGGCGTCGAGCCCATGGGGAGCTTTAATAAATGGGTTGCAAGCAAGTCGTTATACAGATCAATAAGCCAGGCCTGTCTCGCCATCAGTCTCGGCAACACTCAGCGGCACATCGGGAATATCGAGCAAGGGCAGCGCTAGCAGTAGATGACCTTCAAGAACACCTATAACCACCGAGTCCCAGGACGCTTTGATGAACACGAAAGCCTGCGGGGCCATTTCGTCAACCTTATAGACGCCTGGGGTTTCGCTGTGCCATGAGCCGGGGCCGTTGAAGTCAATACTCCACTCAACGTGTTCGGTAATATCCCTGTTATTGGCTATGGCTCTTAAAGCGACTTCTGTCAAACCTTTCAAGCTGTCAGGGACTTGAATGGTTATCGCGGGAGTTGTCTGTGTAACCACCATGTAAACCGACGCCGTATACCCTTTATAAGTCGCCACGAGTTCATCCATCACATAGGTTTTCCCTTCGACGACTTCTTTATTCGAGACATAGGTGTAAACGCCATTATTGGATTCGATAGAACCGCTCTCCCCCGGAACCGGATTGTTGATGACCACCGTAGGCGCAGGGCTGTCCTCATCGTCCTTCAGATAGCCAAGCTTTAACGGTACACGCTCGTCTTTATCGCAAATCTGAATCAGTGGATTGATCGTCAAGCGCGAGCGGACTACCGTCACCAAGGCAGAACTGCTGAACTGAGTAACAGGGTCGGTTGCGGTGACCCGTACACGGGTGAAACGCCCCTCGATCTGACTCGCTGCCGGAGGTGTGTAGACCCCTGTATTTTCATCGATCGTACCTGCGCTGACAGCACGACGCTGCAGGTCTCCAACAGTCCATTTCAGGCCGGTTCTTTCAGGAAAAACCTCAAAAGCATAGTGCGGTGTGCCGGCGGCAATGCGGGGTTCCGGCGTGGTGATGGCGAACGTTGTTTGAGCGGGATTGATGCGACCGAACAGGCCGACATCATAAGGGGACTGTAAATTGAGCATCTGAATGGTTTCGCCGTAGTTAAGCGCAAGATTTTCCGCAATAAATCCCGACACAACGCGGCCCGTAGGGAACTGCTCTTTGATTGCACCCGCGATCATCCCCGACGCATCCGTCGCCAACAAATTAAGTAAAACTTCAGCAGCCTGTACCATTAACAGCCCCATTAAGATTAACAGCTTGCCTACTAAATCCGCTATAGGATCTACTGGATCTGCCAAACTCAACTTACGCTTAACGGCATCGCCAAACTTAAAAATATCAACACCCGACTCAGGATCTACATTGCTTTCAACATCATACCTTATTCTTTTCAACGTACCACCGGCGCCATCATCAATCAATTGGTAATACGCCGTGACGGTTAAATGGTAATACAAGCTCTTGCTCGGATATATATCTATGAGCTCTTGAAGCCCCTCATAATTAGTTGCTACGACATTCATGCTAGCTCTAACAGTCCCGGCACATAGCCACCGGACGCTGATCTGTTGCCCATGCAGCTCAACCTTCAGACGTTCACTGGCCGCCAGAAGAAATTCAGGATGACTAACCTCAAGATCCGCCCATATTGGACCCAACAGGGTGGTCATCTCCAAACGATGATTAAATGTCCCACGCGGAATCTTAATCCCCCCCCCTTTAGCCGTCACGACAATATCTCTGTTATCGTCATCAAAAACATAATCAAAATCATCGTGATCAATCATTTCCCCCAGCGATCGAACCAACTCAGCAATAACTACTCGGCCTCGCCCTACCAATACAGTGGCAGAGTAATCTCTTCCGGCGTCATTCGGGATCAAGTAACGAAAACCACTGCTCGCACCAGGAAAGTCTCCCTCATGTCTACCCTCCATGCGCACGAAGGCAAGCATCGCTCCCTCGCCCTCCTGGCCACCCCGCTGCGTGCGCAAGCCGAAAGAACGCGGTTGCATCATGGGGTTGCTGCCCCGCTTAATCGTGCCCAAGGTCCAGACACGCTGTTCATCATCCAATCGATTAAACAAGGCCTTGAAAACTCTGCCGGCCAGCTCTTGTTCGGTCTGGGTTTCGGCAAACGTCAAGCGAAAGTTATCGCTTTTGCTCAGGTCCAGGCGGATATTCCCATTGTCGGCAATTTCTCCCGACACCTCGGGCAATAACAGGTCGAGGAATAAGCTCGGCCCGTCCAGCGGGTCATAATCCAAGATGCGCGTGACATGCCACACCGTCACGTCTTTTTCGATGGAGACTTGACGACCGGCCACAACGGCCATCCGCAGATTGGCCTTCGAATTATCAAGACCGGTATCCTCGAAATACAAACGAGGTACATCCATTACAAAATCTTGAATATATTCCCGAAAACTGCCACCAATACCACCTGTTGCAATGGCTCCGGTAATGGACGGGATATAGCTGCCCAAACTGAACTTATCAATGTAGTTTTGAATCAGCAGCAGATTGGTTTTGTTGCGTTCCATGGCCACAATCGCATCCCATTTGCTCATGCGATCCTGATCCTTCATCCAGCTCAGAAGCTCTGCCAACGTATAGGTAGTTGCCATTGCCATACCCTCAAATGTCAAAATCAACGGTGAGCCGAGCCGTCTCGCACACTCACGACTGAGCGCCTCCTATCGAGATAAACGTCACAAAACCATCTGATCGCCAGAACAGCAAAAAGCGATTACCGAACCGTGTCCTTCAACGACAATCAGTCTTTCCATCAAAAAAATAGTGCGTTCAAGGCGCCATAAGCGCTAGCCCACATAAAAAACAGACGCAGGGACTCTTCCCCAACGGTTCGCCACCCTCGTTGAGTTTTCATGCAGCGATAAAGACGTTTTACCCCTGACCGATGGCGCCGACCACTATCAGAACTGTTAGGTTACTGGCGCTCTGCAGACTGTTACCGTATCGACAACTCGCCGTAGCCCTGCCGTTAAAAGGCGCCATTCATTATGGCTTTCGATGACTCATTGAGGTGTGCCCCCATGAGTGCCGATACTTCCGTTCCCTCCAACGCATTCAACTTCATGCAGTCGCTGCAAAGTGGCGTTGACCCACGTACCGGGCAATACCGGATATCCCTCGACTTACCCGAACTCAAGGGCAACGATTTGCGCGGCCCGGGGTTTTCGCTGGCATTGGCTTTCAGCGCTCTCAACACAACGGACAGCGGCTATGGCATCGGCTGGAATGTGCAGCTGTCCGAATACGATATGAACAAGCAGGTTTTATCCACGAGCACAGGCGAACGCCACACCGTGACCGCCAATGGCGTGGATGGGGAACTGCTGATGGAGACCAAAAAACTCGACAGTTTCCGATTCTTCGAATACACGCCATTTCAAGATAAGAAACAGTTCATGCTGGTGCACAAGACCGGCACCGTGGAAATTTTGCGAGAGCGCGGCATGGGTAGCGACCGCGTCGCCGTTCCGATCGAAATCTATAGCCCCCTGGGCCACAGGCTGGTCCTTGCCTATACCTCATTCAACGGACACACGCTGCTGCAATCGGTCAACGACGACGCGGGAATCCCCTTGTTGAGCGTGCGGCGCGACGCCGGCAAACTGGATCTGGATCTCTACCCCAATGTCGATGAAGCGCTCCCTGCGCGGGCGCGCTATACGATGACTTTCGACTCGGGCGAGCTGAAATATGCCCGCACCATTGCCCTGCCTGCCGATGAGTCCGGCCAACGGGGTTACTGGCGATTCGACTACGAGATCAAACATGGGCACACCGTGGTGACCAAGGTGGAAAACCCGTTGGGCGGTAGTGAACTGATCGTCTATGACAGCGAACACAGCTTCCCCGGCCCGTCAGGCCGCTACCTGCCACGTGTCAGCCGTCACGAGATTTATCCCGATGGCGCCCCTGACAACCCGGACAAGGTGCAAGTCGAATACACCTATCCGGATGATAAGAACTTCCTGGGCAACACCTTGCCGATCCAATGGGGCACCGACAACAAGGACCCGCTGATCTATCAGAGCGGTACTTACGACTACAGCACCGTGGAAACCCATTACCTGGCGGGAAAAGCTGTGCGCAGTGTCAAACGCACGTTCAACCGTTTCCACTCGCTCATACTCCAGACCACGACACAAGGTGACAACATCCAGGAAACCGAAACCGTTTACCCTTTGCGCAACGGCTCGGTGCTGGATCAACCGAATACCTATCAGTTGCCTACACAGGTGATCAATCGCTGGCGGCTTAAAAGCAACCCGACACGTCAACGCGCAGAAACAGAGACCTACACCTACGACAGCTCCGGCAATGAACTGACCCACGTTGAGGCCAGTGGCATCACCACCACCAACGTCTACTATCGCGCCTCTGGCGAAGAGGACTTCCCCGATAACCCTTATGGGTTTGTCTGCAAAGTCAAGAGCAGCACGGTGACGCCCGCACCGGACCACGAGCCGGCCCCGACCTTGCGGACCCACTACCGCTACATCGAAATACCTCCACTGGCCAGGACCCCGCTCGCGAGGCCCGTCACGCTCGACGAGCAAGTTCTGGTTCAAGTGCATGATGCCGGCACCCCCGAGGAACGAGAGGAGGCGTTGCAGAGCACCACTTACCAATACTGGACTGACCTGAACGACCCTTTACGTCATGGTCAATTGTCGCGGCAGGCTGTACGCCTCAATGGCGCCACCACCTACACTGATACTGATTACAAAAGACTCTTCGGCGTCGACTTCCCCGAACCCGCCATCCAGCTCACCACGACCTTGAGTACCGATTTCGACGGTGTCAAGAAAGTCAATATCGAGCAAACTTCGGCACTGACCGGAAAGCTCTTGTTGTTGCACTCGAGCGACATGGAAATCAGCTATGAGTACGACAAACTAGGACGGCTGGTTCGTGAAACCACGGCGCCCCGAAGCAGCGAATTCAAGGCTGTACGCACCTATCGGTATTTTCCTTCTGCCGGCGTGGGGCACTTCAGTGGGCGAGATGCCGTCAACACACGTGGAATCACCACCCGAACCCAAATTGACGGACTGGGACGCCAGATTTATGAAGAGCGCGATAATGTCAGCGAAACCAACCCCACGCGCGTCGAACAAACCTGGAAGGCTCGTTACAACGGTTTGGGCGAGCTGATCGAAGAAACCCGCTACGATTATTTTGAAGGACGCTCCTTCGCCTACACCACCACCTATGAGTATGACGACTGGGGCGAACAGTCCTGTGTCACTGGCCCTGACGGTGTGCAGGCCCACACCGAATTCAACCCCATCGGCATCGCCGTCGGTCACCCATCTCCCTGGAACGGTCTGGTGGAGACCCGCTGGCGGCAAGGCCCTCGCCACTCTCCGATGATCAGTGGCAAAAGCGAGACCCGCATCAACTCGCTGGACAAACCGGCGCAGACAGCCAGCCTCGATGCACAGGGCCAGGTGCTTGCCACCCGCACTTACCAGTACGATGGCCAGGGTAACTGCACACAAGAGGTCGACGAACTCAAACGCAAGACGCTTTACAGCTATGACCCCTGGTCCCGCATGGTCACCACCACCTTGCCGGACCAGTGTGTGGTATCACGCGAGTATGCCACCCATAGCCGCTCGGAACTGCCCACGGCACTGTGGGTGAAACCCGCCTCCGGCAGTTCACCCGCCCCCGTGTTGATCGGCACCCAGACCTTCGACGGCCTGGAACGCCTGACCGAAACCCAGACCGGCATGCGCAGCGAAACGCTCGGCTACATCGACGATCAGTTGCAACCCAACACGAGAACCACCGCCGCCGGCGCGGTGATCACCTATGAATACAAAAACTTGCAACTGACCGATCAGCCCACCGCCATTCATTCGCCCGATGCACAGAGCGCCTTTGACTACCACCCGGTCTCGGCTCGTCTGGTCAAGGCGCAGAACGAGCAAGGTTCGCGTCACTACGAATACGACATCACCAACCAGGTGCGCAGTGAGCAATGGGTCGATGAGCAGGGATTGTCCTGGGAAACCCAATACATCAGCACATCGGGCGGACAACTGCGCAAGCGCTTGGATATCAACCACCTCAACACCGTCGAAAACGTCTACGAATACGACAGCGCGGGACTCGTTACGCGCAGCGTTCAGGGTGGCCTGGAAGCGACATTCGAATACGATGCTCTCAGTCGCTTGAGCAAAACCACCAGCGTTGATACTGACGCCAATACCACACTCATCACCGAGTTGACGTATGACGATCAGGATCAGGAAATCCTGCGGACGATCACATTGCCGGGGCATTCGACACGGACCATCGAGCAGGTCTGGTATCCCGACGGGCAGCTCAAGTCACGTCATCTGCAAGTCGAGGAGGCAGGCCTTCTGAACAGCCTGCTCCTGGAGGCGTTCGACTACGACGACCGTGGCCGCTTGAGCGTCCATACCTGCTCGGGCCGGGATTTGCCCAAGGATGAAGCCGGTCGCGCCATCGAGCAACAAATGTACGTTTTCGATGACCTGGACAACATCACCCTACGAGTGAGCCAGTTTTCGGGAGGGGCCAGCGAGGTCAACGAATACTTCTACGCCGACGACGACCCCTGTCGCCTGGTCAGGATGACCCGCAGCCTCGATGGAGGCCCCACGCAGGAACAGACCTTCGACTACGACGATAATGGCAACATGCGTAACGATGAGCAGGGGCAATTGCTGCGCTACGACAGCCAGAGCCGCCTGCTGGAAGTGCGCTCCGTCAGCCAGCAACCGGTCATGCAATACCAGTACGATGGGCATGATCGCCTGATCAGTTCCCAGGAGGGTACCCAGGCGAAATCCTTGCGCCTCTACCAGGGTGACGAACTGAGCTATACCGTCCAGAGCGCCGCACAGACCCACTTCTTCACCGCCGCAGACCAGGTCCTGGGCCAACACCAACCGGGTGATCCGTCGAAAAACCTGCTGTTGTTCACCGATGCCAATGGCAGTGTACTGGGCGAATGCCAAGGTGCCGCGTTACGCGCCGCTATCTATAGCGCCTACGGCGAGCGCAGCAGCGAAGAACCGTTATTGAGCGTTCGGGCCTTCAATGGCGAGGTGCGGGAAAGTAGCAGTGGCTGGTACCTGCTGGGCAACGGTTATCGCGCCTACAACCCGGTGCTGATGCGCTTTCACAGCCCGGACTCCTTCAGCCCTTTCGGTGCCGGTGGCGTCAACCCCTACTGCTATTGCCTGGGTAACCCGATTCGCTTCAAGGACCCGACTGGCCATGTGAGTTCGGTCTCGCGCATGAAACACCCGGATGAGGATCGGGTTCCGGGCGCGTACAAACGAAGTAAAAACTGGGTCACTGTCGCTATCAGCGCCGCCGTGACTGTCGTTGCGGCAATCTTTGCTGTCATTACCTGGGTCCCCACAGGCGGTCTGAGTGGCCTGGCATTGGCTGCCGCTGTGATTGCTAACGTAGCATCAGTGACTGCCGTAGGTTTGGGGTTCGTTACTACGGTGATCAAAGCGGCAACACCCGATGATAATGAGGACGCTTTGCTGGTGGGCCAGATATTGGACTACGCGGGCATGGGAATTAGCTTGGTTGGCGCTGTCGGTGGTTACACTATAGGACGCGCTCTAGCAAACCAGACGTCTAAGTGGTCCAACGCGCTCGTCATGAGCGGGGCCGCGGAACTCCCACCTACACCCGTGCCCGTGGAAATACCCAGAGCGGTACTGAGGCGTAACCTGTCTTACTATCGCAATTCAGCCAAGGTGAGTTCGGCAGGACAAACTGCAGCGCCCCCTTCTCCTCCCGCTCCCCCTCCCTCGCCGAAGCCGCAAGCACATGGGCTTGGCAACCCGCAAAGAACTTTATTAGAGCAGATTAAAGAGGGGGTAACACTCAATAAAACCGGCGGTCCTCAGAACAGCCCCGTTGCAACTGCGCAGGACCAGCTCGCCGTCGCAGTGGCAGCAAAAAGAAAAGGAGCCAGCGTTAACGCCGCTGCTAACGCGGGAAATATGCACGGTGAAAAAACATTCGAAACAATATTGGGGGCCAGCGGAGCACCGAAACATCTGAAGAACACATTTTTGATCGAGTTGATCAATGAAAATTTGAGAATTGCGTGACTCCCCCCTCACTCACCTGAACACCAACCTGACCGAGAACACCTCGGTCTCGGTTGGTGCATGCCCCCCGAAACATTCTGTCCCACCTCCCTGACGCCCCACGTTCACAATGAGAACTCTCTCATATCCCGCCCCCCACGCCGCTTCTTAAACTTATCCAGAGAGACCTTATCGACACCGGCCAAATCGCAGTGCGCCCCGTCCGGTCTCACGCCTTGAATGCCGAGCACTGCGTCCACTGGATTCCCACCATGAAAAAAACCTCCCTCGCCCTGTGCCTTGGCCTGGCAACCAGCCTGGCAGGCACCGCGGCGCTTGCCAACACCGGTACCATCCACTTCCAAGGTGAAATCACCGCCAGTACCTGCCCCATCGAAGTCGTCAACCCAGGCGATGGCACCATCGGCAATACCGTTTACATGGGCAGTGTCGATGCCAGTCACTTCACCCAGGTCGGGGATGAACTGCTGGGCAAGGACTTTGTCCTGCGCGTCAAAGGCGGCTCAGGCTGTGTGATCGCCCCTGGCCAAACCGCCACCACGACCTTCAACGGCGCCGCCGACAGCAGCGGCGACTACTTTGCCGTTGCCCCGACACCGGGCCATGCGATGGGCGTATCCATCGCGATCCGCGACAAGTCAGGCGCCGCCATCGCACCCGGCACCAGCTCCGTCGCGTACAACCTGGTCGCCGGCGGCGAAACCGACATGCTCTTCCATGCCCGTTATCGCTCGACCGCTGCCACGGTAACGCCGGGACCTGCCTCGGCGCACATCATGTTCCTTGTGAACATCATCTGATTTCCGCCCGCGCACGCCATGAGTTGCCGGTTTGTAAGCCGGACTCCCCGTGGCGCAAGCGCACTGCACCTCAGGCGCAGTCCCGCGCCTGATCCACCGGTACTTTTCTATGTTCACGTTCATCAAGCAGCCTGGGGCCGCGCGGTCAATTCTAGGTGCCTGCGCGGCACTGTCGATCTTGTTTTTCCAGAGTGCCCAGAGTCAGGCGGCGCTGAGCCTGAGCGGCACCCGCGTGGTGTTCGACAGTGACAAACGCAGTGTTTCGCTGATCATCGCCAACCCCAGCGAGAATATATTTGCCGTTCAAACCTGGGTAAACACCGCTGCCGACGACACCACCACCGCCGTCCCCTTCATGCCGTCACCCACGTTGTTCCGGCTCAACCCCGGCAAGGAGCAACAAGTGCAGATCAATGCACTCCCCAACACCTTGCCGACGGACCGTGAATCGCTGTTCTATTTCAACGTCCAGGAAATTCCCCAGGCCGATACCAGCCACGCCAACGCCCTGAATATCGCCCTGCGCACCCGGATCAAACTGTTCTATCGCCCCAGCCAAATCAAGGACAACCCGCAAGCCCGCCTCAAGGATCTGCTGTGGTCGATTGAGCAGGTCAACGGCTCGGCGCAGTTGGTGGTCTACAACCCAACCCCCTTCCATGTTTCATTCAGCCGGCTTGAAGTCAGCGACCAGCGCCAATCCGAAGAACTGAATAACCCGGCCATGTCGGCACCGCTGCAACGCCAGACATTTGCCTTGGGCCGGATCAAACCGACAGCCGGCTTGCAGGTCACTTTCGCCACAGTCAATGACTACGGCGCTTTCAGCGCGCCTTTGACCGCCCCCGTGCAGCTCCCTTCAACACTGTGACGCCATGCGCTCTCGGACACTTTTAATGACTCGACTCTTGAAACGCTCGGGTATCGGCGGCGAAGCACGCCTGGCTCACTGGGTCGCCCTGGGTGCCAGTACGGCACTGCTCGATATCACACCCGCACTGGCCGATGCGACGGTTGAATTCCAATCCGGTTTCCTGCGCCAGCATCCGGAATACACCCGCGATGCCGGGGCATTGGCACTCAGTGCGCTGGGCCAAAGTCAGGACCTTGGACCGGGGCGCTATCGGGTCGAACTTCAAATCAACCGGCGCTCCTTTGGCCTGCGTGAGCTCGACTTCAGCCTCAGCCCCGAGGGCGACCTGCTGCCCTGCCTATCGTCCGATTTGCTTCAAGAGTTGGGCGTACGTCTCGACGGCCTGGCCGACAACCAAGCGCTGAACACCGACTGCATCGACCTGGCCAGCGTAATCCCCGGGGCCAATATCGAATTCGAAGGCGCCAAGCTGTGGTTGTCACTCTCGGTTCCTCAGATCGCCATGCGCAGGAATCAGTCAGGTTATGCCGACCCCGAGCGCTGGGATCACGGAATCAACGCGGCCTTTATCAATTACCAGGTGTCGGCGCAGCAGAGCAATCATCAACAAGGCGGCTCCAGCCAGAGTGATGACCTGTACCTCAACAGTGGGCTGAATCTGGGCGCCTGGCGTTTGCGCAGCAACCAGACGTTACGCCGCAACGAACAGAACCAACGCGAGTGGAGCAGCGCCTATACCTATGCCCAGCGCGATCTTCCCGGCTTGCAAGCCAATCTGACCCTGGGTGAAACCTTTACCCGGGGCGATGTGTTCAGGAGCCTGCCCATCAAGGGCGCGATCATTGCCTCGGACCCAGACATGCTGCCCGATGCCCTTCAGGGGTATGCCCCTGTCATACGAGGCGTGGCCCAGACGCGGGCCAAGCTCGAAGTCCTGCAAAACGGTTACCCGATCTACTCCACCTATGTCAGCCCCGGCGCTTATGAAATCGATGATCTCACTACCGTGGGCGGCAGCGGTGAACTGGAAATCGTATTAACCGAAGCCGATGGCCAGGTTCATCGCTACACGCAGCCTTACGCCACACTCAGCAATCTTTTGCGCGAAGGTCTCTGGCGTTACAGCGCGACAGTCGGGCATTACAACGCCATCAGCGAGGGTGACCACCCCCTGCTCTGGCAAGGTACGCTGGCCTGGGGGCTCGGCTGGAGCACGACGTTATATGGCGGCGCGATGGGCAGCGACTTTTATCGAGCCGTCACATTGGGGGCCTCCCGGGACTTGGGTGCGCTGGGCGCCCTGGCCTTGGACCTGAGTCACTCCGATACGCAGGCAAGCCAGGACGTGCAAGGCAAGAGTTACTCGGTCAAATACGGCAAATCATTCCAAAGCGGGACCCAGCTGCGTTTCGCTGGCTATCGCTATTCCACCGAGGGTTACCGCGATTTCGACGAAGCTGTGCGCGACCGCGAGCACGACGTCCGTTTTTTCGGCAGCCGACGCAGCCGTCTCGAAGCGGCAATCAACCAGAAAATCGGGAAACACAGCTCCGTCAACCTGACGTTCTCGCACCAGGATTACTGGCAAACGAATAACACCCAACGCCAGTTCCAGTTCAACTTCAATACCCAACACAAAGGCGTGACCTATAACGTCTATGCCTTGCAATCGCTCAGAGATAACGACAAACGCAACATGAGCGAGCAGCGCCAAATGGGGTTGAGCGTATCATTGCCGCTGGACTTCATGCCTTCGAGCACTGCCACGTTCGACGTACAGAACAACGCCGGACGCCATAGCCAGAGGGCCAGCCTGAGTGGTAACAGTCTTGAGAACCGGCTCAACTATCGAACCAGCATCAGCCACGACTCGCAACAGCGACAGTCAGCCGAGTTGGCTTTAGGTTATCAAGGGACCACTGGCAGCGTCGGCGCCGGGATCACTCAAAGCAGCCACTACCGCACGACCTCACTGAACGCCAGCGGCGCATTGCTGCTTCATGCCGATGGTATTGAAGCCGGCCCGTACCTGGGAGAAACGCTGGCCTTGGTTGAAGTACCGGATATCCCCGGTGTGGGAGTCAAGAACGCGACAGGCGTGAAAACCAACGCCCAAGGCTTCGCGCTGGTCCCTTACCTGCGGCCCTATCGAATGAACCAGGTGTCCCTGCAAACGGATGATTTGGGGCCTGAAATCGAGATCGACAATGGCACAGCGCAAGTCGTCCCACGCCGCGGGGCCGTGGTCAAGACCACCTTCACCGCGCGTACCATCAATCGCCTGCTGATCAGCGGGCAGACGGCTAACGGCCAGGCCCTGCCTTTCGGGGCTCAGGTCAGCGATGCCCAGGGCACTGTTCTGGGTACCGTGGGCCAGGCCGGCCAGGTATTGCTCTCTGTAGGGCCCGAGCCACAACAACTTAACGTGCGCTGGGCACCGGGCGACGCCCCTCAATGCCGGCTGGACGTCAATCCGCAGACGATGGAGCAGGTGCAGGGCTACCGCATTCAGGCGCTGACATGCCATTGACACGCGCCACCCAGCCACTGGCAAACAGCCTATTGTCATGCCCGATCCCACAGGAAACACCATGAAACAATCGACACGACTGCTGCTGACATCCCTGGTGCTGGTCACCGGCAGCCCGACTTCATCCGCATTCGCCGCCGCCGATACTTGCTGGTGGGAGGCCGGAAGTGGCCCCCTGAATTTCCAGCCTCAATTGGGCACGCTTTATGTCCCTCGGGACGCTGCCGTAGGAAGTGTCATCGGCACCTTGAACAAACACACCTTCACCAGCGGCGGTGGTTCGCAACTGGACTGCAGCGTCGATACCCCCGGCACCATCCTCAACTTCCAGGCCCAGCCAACCGCCCCGCTGTTCGCCGGCCAGTTGCCGCCGGTTGACGGGTTCGATGTGAACGGCAAGGTATTCAACACCAATGTTCCCGGCGTGGGCGCCTTGATCCGCCTGGATTTTCCCTTCGATGGCAGCGGCAACAACACCTTCATCCCCATCGGCGGACCGACCTATCGCCCGATCGTGCCCTTCGATGGCTATCAGGACCAGATCACCACGTTCATACGCTTTACACTGCGCAACCTGCGGACCTACACCACCCTGATCAAAACCGGCCCCATTCCGACCGGTCCCAACCCACTGGATGGCCGCGAACTGTTCAGCGGGACCTTTACCGGCGTCGGCAAAGGGTTCGGCGTAGGCCCCGTGGGCACGGTGATTCAGGCTCATTGCGGCATCTCGGGCAACCCGGTAAGCGTCAATCCAGTGCCACTAGGGACCTGGGACACCTCCGAGTTCACAGGCCCCGGCTTCGGCACAACCCTTGCGCCTTTTACCATCACGCTCAGCGCCTGCGAAGCCGACCCGTCAGATGGCAATATCGCCGTCGCAACGATCAAGCTCGATGGTGTTCTGGGGTCCGTCCCCGTCGATGAAAACAACGGCGTTTTCAGCCTGACCGCAGACTCTGGAGCATCGGGCGTAGGTGTTCAGATACTCAGGGGCGACGGCCTGACCCCTGTCGCACTGGGTATGGAGGTTCCCCTGGTGCCCATTACATCCGGCACGACGGTGCTGGACTTCAACGCACGCTTCTACCAGTTAGCGCCTCACGTCGGTCCCGGTGTGGCCAAAGGCGCGTTGAACTTCACCATGACCTACAAATGAGCGCGAGGCGCATCGCTGAAACGGTAATACCTCATGCTCAAGGGTCAGTTGGTTAATTGAGGATCTATGCTTGGAAAGTCGTGCCAGGTCTGCTTATTGTCAAAGCTGACCTTCGCGATGAAGGTGAGCTTTTCACCGATTTGAAATCTGCGAAGCTCCGTCTTGAGTATCTGTCCTGCTTGCATTTCACCCACCGAAGTCACAGGCTGAGCATCGAGAATCGTCACGGTGTGAGCGCCTCCCGCACTCAGCAATCCCCTCATCTCGACCCTGAGGAACTGTGACGTCGCCATGTACTTCCAGCTACCCAGCCTGAGAACAGCCGCCCCGCCCTCGGGAATGTTGGCCAAGCTCAACGTCGTCGCATTAAAACTGGTGGACTGAAGGACCGGCAACCCGCCGCTCAGGCTGGAGATCGTCAGGCTGTGCGTCTGAGACACAAGCGGTGTGGGAATATTGGGACCGGTCACCTCGAAGATTATCGGTATGTTTTTTCGCAGGTTTCGGGCGACATACTCCTTGGGAATGCGGTACTCCCGCCCTCCTGTGACGATGGGTGTGTCAGCGCGATAGAATCCGAAACCACCTTCTTCACCAAACAGTACGGCGGCGGTCTCCGTATCCGAGATGATCGCGTTTTGAGGGATGGCAACAATGACGCCATTATTAACGACAGCCGCAAGGTTCGGATCGAGCCGACTGGCCTGCGGGTTGCCGGAGGCTTCTCTCACCCATGGATAGGACAGATCACGCGGTGTCGGTGCAGCCTTCACATCCAGCTCAACCCGCCCCGACAACTCACTGATGTTCCCCGCCCGGTCTTCGACACGATATCGCGCATACCCCACACGATCGCCAAAGTCGAGAAACGCCTGCCCCTCATACACGCCCTCAAGAACGTTGGGTACCGGGTGCGGAACAGTCAATTCACCGACCTTTAGCTGATCTGGCTCTCCGGTTCCGTTTTTTTCGTTCAAATACAAGGTAATGATATCGCCGACCTTGGGGCCACCCCGCTGCTCATCATAACGGGGGATACCGACCTTCACTTGATTGTTGTTCTGCTCTAGATACTGGGCCGTTACCCCACCTGTCAGGACCGCTTCAGGAAACTGCGCAAGGTCGTCGGTCTGGTTGAGCAGCGGCTTGAGGGTATCGATGGTCAGGGTAAGATCAAAAGAGTCAGCCTCGGCCAGGTTGTACAGGTGTAGAAAATAATAAAGTGAATGTACACCATGGATGAGTAAATGGACGGGAACATAAAATACCCGATCCGCGTCGGGCACCTCGGCGGTCCAGGTCTTTGTTTCCAGATCATCGTCTCCCCAATACAGCGTGACCCACTCCGGCTCATGGGGCTTGGGACAGGAATTCAACCACTTGGGAATAGTGATGGGCAAGGGCGCTACCAGGGCGCTCTTATGCAGCAGATTGGTTTCGCCTCCGTCGATATTAGGCAACGCCACGACCGTAGGCGGATCGTAAATCGGGACTTGGTTTTTGCCGAACGTACTGGAGTTTTTCGAATTTGACATCATGGACCCTCCTATCAACACATGAGTAACCACGCCTCCAAAGCCACTACTGTCCAGAGAAGCCCATTAGATTCCAAAACCAAACCGTTGAGTACTAACAGAACTGCTCAGTTGACAGACTCCAAAAAAGAGTTCATGAAAAATGAAACAAGGACCGTTACGGTCCTTGCTCGTTTGACTAACCCTCATACCGTCTCGTGAAAACAATCCACGGAGCTGACCTTTTAAACAAAGCTGATCAGAACTTGTATTCCACGCCGAAGTTTACTCCCCATGGCTGATCAATCTTTTTGCCTTGGCTGTAATCGACGTCGGCGTGCACTTGCACTTTATCCGCGACTTTCATGGCAACGCCACCTCCCAACTCCAGGCGAGAACCGGAAAGGTCATTGTTGAAGCTTGTGCTATTGACCTTGACCTGATTGTCTTTGGCGAACTCGTTGACCAGCGCTGCCTTGACGTAAGGCTGAAGCATCTGCCCATTACCCAGGTCGATATCCCGACCGGCACTTGCACCCACTTTGCCCAGCAAGGAATAACTCCGGTTGCCATCGGCAGCCATGCCATTATCCAATTGGTAACGTTTGCCCTGAACCGCCAGCGCCGAGACTTGCCCAAAAGGCTCGATGAAATAACCGTCGTCCAACTTGATATGCCGACCAAACTCCAGCGTGGTGCCCAATCCATGTGTGTTGTACCGCCCCTTGGCCTGTGCCCCGTCACTGAGACTGACCTTGGACTCATTTTGGAAGCGGTTGAACTTGAGCACGCCGTCGAAGTAGTAACCGCTCTCGGCGTCCAGCCAAGTGGCGTAAGAACCGACATAAAAGCTGTTGACCGTGCCCGAGGTCCCGTGAATCAGGTCCAGGTCGGACCGGCTATAACCACCCATCAGGCCAAACACCCACTGTCCATCCCCAACTGACGGCACGGGGGTATCCACACCAAAAGCCAATCCCTGCTGGGTCTGCCTATAGGCCATTCCGGAGTCGGCGGAAACGTCGAAGCGGTTGCCATACGCCCGCATCCAGCCGCCAGACTGCCCCTGGTTCATCCGCACTTCGCCCATGCGCGAACGCAACGTGCTCAGTTCGCCATACCAGACCGTACGCGAGGCATCGAACAGCGCCAGAACCGACGCCGTACCAGGACTGATGGTTTTGCTCGCACCATCGAGATACCAGTCATTGGCGCCATCCTTGAGCAAATCATAAGAATAAGTACCCAAGTCTACCCGGCCATTGATCAACGAGAACGCAGCATCGCCGCTGGCTGCGTGGACGACATGGATGCGCTGGTTGGCCAGCGTCGGCTCCACACCGGTACTGGCCACGTCAAGCGTATGAGTACCGGTTGCTGTCCCCGTGATATTCAGAAAATCGGCTTGCCCGTTGGAAAAATCCGCATGCATGATGAAGTTGCCGTTACCGCTGAGATTCTCCACCGACAAGGTATAGAAACTGCCAGGCTGACCAAACTGAACCTCCCCCCCTGCCATCGACAGATTCTTTAGCTGACTGTCTTCGACCATGACCCATTTGCCCGAGCTGTTGACCGCCAGGGTATCGACGTTCTCCAGGCGCCCGGTCAAGGTGGCGAAGTTGCTCAAGGCCACCTTCGCGATACTGCCCGCTTCGGCCACCACATCACCGAGCAGAACGCTGTTATCGACATTCAGCGCCGCCATGCCATCGTTCGTAACTTGCAGCATCACACCATCGCTGCCCTTGAGGGTCGAGCCATTGCTCACGTCGATCACCGCTTCGCGATCAGGGAGTCCGGCAACGCTGCTCACGACGATGGCCGCACCATTCAGGCCTTCGACATGGCTGGCATCCAGCGTTAGCTGGTTTCCCTTTACCGAAGAGATGTCATTACGCAAGACAACACCGTTCTGACCGCCCGTGATTCGGGTGTTGTTGCTGGCCTGGACCGTGCCACCGAAACTGACGATACCCGTGCCCGTGGCACCCGTTGCAGTCACCGTGGCGTTGCTCAGCGTCAGCTCACTTGCAGCACTGAGGGAGGCGCCGCGGGTGCCGCCGATGAGCGAGCTGTCCGTGACCGTGGCTTTGGCCCCCAACACATTGCCCGTCAAGGCCAGCGCTATACCGTTGCTGGTCACGGTGCTGTTGGCGGCAATGTTTGCAGCACTATCGACCAACTGCACGCCGTTACTGGATCCACCTGTGACTGTCGTGCCATTTAGATTGACCGTGCCACCGATAGCCACCTGAATATCCTGGGTGGAGGCACCATTGGCGGTCAGGGTGGAGTTACCAAACAGCTGATAATTGTCGGGACGGCCCCCAGCGCCAATGGTCAGGTCTTCGTCCGTCAATGTACGGGCCTGAGTGAATTGACAGACCATGATAAACGGGGCAACGGAGGCCAGCGCAAGACACCGCGATATAGGGTTTAATGCAAACGTGCGATTGGAAAATATCATGCTTGATTCCCTGGAGAAGGAAAGTTAATTCCAAGTGTCATATCCAGGCTAGCAACTCGCCGGGCAACACTTAATACGGCCGGCGAGTCTATAGATTAGCCCTGTGGGCATATGTAGGACTTTTCTGATTCTCTACCGACAACTCCTTCTTTGATCACGCAAAAGTAAACAGACCTAACTCCAGCGGCAAAGGGGTCGCACCTTCACCGCCGGATACGTGATGATGATCAAGGGAGTGGGCACGAGCCGTTACCTAGGAACATGGTCACCCGCGCCTCGCTCTCCTCAGAAGTAATCGTCTCTCCATCTACAACATAGGAGTAGGTGATTCGCCCTCGCCCCTCACTGCCCCCCGGACCAAATGGGTCATACGTGGGCAGAAGGTGCTTTTCGTAGGGTTTTACCAGCCAGATGAAGCCTGTCACCGGCCAGGTTGTGTCATCCAGGGTGACCGGTTCATCCTTCTCGGCCCCATCGATCGGCGTTTCTCCAGCAGTACCCGCCAGCGCGACCCAGTGCAAGGTCACCACATCCCCGATGCCCAAGTTGTAAGGCGGGCCCGATAGATCAGGCACTTGCACACGAATGGCGTAGTCGGGACCATAGAGCGAATCGCAATTCAAGAACGGGCCACTTTTATCGGGAAAGGTCGGCGCAGCGGGCTTGAAGATGACCGCGTTCACCTCGACCGGCGTGTCGTCCGAACGTTGGCGGTTGGGAGAGTTGGGAGAATTGATCCAGTACCACACCGGCACCTCGTCGCCATTGCCGCCCCTGTGGATGTAGGGCCACGGAATGACTTGCGTTTTTTCATAGCCCTCTTTATCAGTGGGCAAGACCGTATAATCGGCTTCGACGACGTGCTCGCCGTTCCAGTAAATCTTTACGATTTCGTCCGCCTGCACATTCGGGTACAACTTAAATACAAAGTTGGCATTTTTATTATTGTGCGCTCGGGTCAAAACGTTAGGCGTTGTTGAATTCTCGCCAAAGACGTCACCCAATGGGATGTCACCATTGATCGGATCAGGCCAAGGATCGGTGGGCGTGGGCCCCGGTAGCCAAAAATTGGTCACGACCGTAATCCCTGTTTCAATGTCCGAACCATAAGGCTCCGTGCCTCGCAATACGCGATAACTTACTTGAATACTAATCGGCCCGGTCGCAGCGCCGTATTCGCTTCGCAGCACGTCGGGGTCGATGCGGATGCTCTTGGTTGGGGCCAAACCCATGGTTTCCAAAGGAAGCACTGTCGTTCCCCAGGTCACCTCAATGTAATCGGTCCCCTTTCGCCCCGTATAGGTTTTGACGACTGCATCCACGCCATCCAGAGCATCTTGAAAATCGAGGAACCCCTTGAATGTCGCTTGCGGTACTTCGACTCTTTGAAGATCAGGGGGCGGCCAAGTGCCCAAGGCCACGCCCAAGCGGGTTAGGTCAGACAGCGGAGTGCGATTCTGCGCTTTGTCGCGCAGTGCATACACCGCATAGCAGCCACCATCCCCCACCCTCTGAATGACGTCGACAGGTATCCGTAATGTCAGGTCATTCGGTACAAAACCTGTGACCGTAGGCGGGGTACCGGGCAGGTTATCCGGCAACGGGAGTGTTCCGTAATACAGAAAATATTCATCGCTTGCCGCGCGGTCGTCATATTCGTCAAGGATCGCCGGAACCCCAAGAGGATTAGCCGCCAAAACAGCATCGGTGATGGGAGACGTAATGGTTAACGGTTCGGGCTCCTTATGGTTATAGGGGGGCGTGCTATCGAAAATACGAGTGGTGGGTAGTGACTTGTCGTGGGCGAAGTTGTAACTATATAAACGCGCTCTGAATGTATAAACGCCATCGATGGCAAAGTGCTTGCGCTCAAGGGTCAGTTCAAACGGAAAAGCGGTTTGCGGGTCGACCGGATAAGAAAAGCTTCTTTCAGCAACGTCTTCATAGTCTGCTTCAGCAGGCGTCGCACCCGAAGCGAACTGCAAATACATGATCGACTCATCATTCGGAAGTGCCGGCAAGTCAGAGAAACCCAAGAATTTGACTTGCAGATCCCTATCCAGATCTTCGCCATGGAGCGTACCGTCTGTGCTATCAACCACCCTGGCCAGAAGCTCAGGAGGATCCAAAGCCTTGGGCCCTGAATGCTGTTCACGTCGCTGCGCGAGGTAGTCAATACGAGCCTGCGCCGCACTGGTTTTCTTGTCCACGCTTGCCATATCCGATTCTCCTGATATTCAGACCGTCGTGATTGGAGCTACCGCCGTAAAGCTCGGCACACAATGCCCATGGACATCTCGAAGCGTTTCACATCGACCAATAGGGCCTGCGACTGATTGAACGCCCTCTTTCATATCTTGGATACTGTCAGAGTTGACAGGTCGTCCTTTTACAGAGCCCGAGCAGCGACTGCCCGCCAGAAAAGCCGGGGGTTCAAACCAAGGGACTATTCGCCAAGCCCGGGCCGCATCCCGTGCCAGCACATTTAGTTAGCCTGCTTTCTTTTATCCTCACCTCGCGCCATGATGAGGCTCTCTTACCGCCGCCCGCGAACGAGCCCCATGCCCACGCCCTCCTCTGCTCCCAGTTCCTTGTCGATCACCCTGCAGATCGTCTCCATCGTTTTCTACACCTTCATCGCCTTTCTCTGCATCGGCCTGCCGATTGCCGTGCTGCCCGGGTATGTGCACGAACAGCTGGGCTTCAGCGCGGTGGTGGCCGGGTTGACCATCGGTTCACAGTACTTGGCGACCCTGCTCAGCCGTCCCATGGCCGGGCGGCTGTCGGACAGCGTCGGCACCAAGCGCGCCATCGTCTACGGGCTGTCGGGGATTGTGCTCAGCGGCGTGCTGACGCTGCTCTCGACCTTGCTGCAAAGCTATCCCCTGCCCAGCCTGTTGATTCTGATTGTTGGGCGCCTGCTGCTTGGCGTGGCCCAAGGGCTGATTGGCGTGGGCACCATCAGTTGGTGCATGGGCCAGGTGGGTGTGGAGCACACGGCCCGCTCGATCTCCTGGAACGGCATCGCCTCGTACGGGGCCATCGCTATTGGCGCGCCGTTGGGGGTGGTGATGGTCAGTGAATTGGGTTTTGCCAGCCTGGGTATTGCATTGTCGCTGCTGGCCGGGGCGGCGCTGTTGATCATTCGCAACAAGCCGTCGGTGCCGGTCATTCGTGGCGAGCGCTTGCCTTTCTGGGCGGTGTTTGGGCGCATTGCGCCGTTCGGGGCGGGCCTGAGCCTCGCGTCGATCGGCTACGGCACGCTCACCACGTTCATCACATTGTTCTATATCAGTCGCGGCTGGACCGGCGCGGCGTGGTGCCTGACGGTATTCGGCGTCTGCTTCATCCTCGCGCGGTTGCTGTTCATTTCCAGCATTGCCCGTTTCGGCGGCTTCAACTCGGCCATTGCCTGCATGAGCATCGAAACCCTCGGGCTGGTATTGCTGTGGCTGGCGCCGTCCACCGCGTTCGCCCTGGTCGGTGCTGGGCTGGCCGGTTTCGGGCTATCGTTGGTATACCCGGCGCTGGGGGTGGAGGCCATCAAGCAAGTGCCGAACACCAGTCGCGGCGCCGGCTTGAGCGCCTATGCGGTGTTCTTTGACCTGGCGCTGGCGATTGCCGGTCCGCTGATGGGGGCGGTGGCGTTGAACCTGGGCTATTCGTCGATCTTCTTCTGCGCCGCCTTGTTGTCCGTCACTGGACTGGGATTGACTCTGCTGCTGCGTCGCCGAGCTATAAACACACCTTATTGATCGGCTGTCCTCATCCCCGCCCGGGTTGGCTTGCCCAAGGCCTCGCCGAAGAAGCGACTGGCCTCGGAAATCATGGTGCGGTGGATGTCCTTGCGGTCGACACCGTCAGCGTCCGTGCAGAGCGCGGGCATCGCGGCGATCTGCTCATCGGTGCAGGGTGCGAGGAAGACAAAATGGCCTGCGCCGGCCAAGGTCTTGAAATCCGGTGCGCTGGGCAGCTTGCGGGCCAGAGCGGCAGCATTCTTGTCGAAAGCCACGATTTTGTCGCCATCGCCGCTGTACAGCAACACCGGCACATGGACATCGGCCAACGTATGACGACCGAATTTGAGGCTCAACGGTGCCATCAGCAGCAGCGCCCGGACCCTGGGGTCGGCCACGGGTTGCAGGTCATCGCGGTCGGCAATCAGTTCGCCCTGAGTGTTGCAGGCGTCACGATCGTCCGGCCGTTCCACGCAGTAGCGGCGCAGGCGATTGAGGTCCGGCGTCGCACCGGACAGGATCAGCGCGGTTTCACCACCGGCCGAATAGCCGATCACCCCGACCTGCCCGGCGCTGACGAACGGCGACAGTATCGGGTCGTTGAGCGTGGCGGTGATGGCTTCGGAAATCTGGATCGGCCGGCCGTACAGGTTGCTCAGGGTGCCAAGCCGGCTGTGATCCTGGGCATTGTCGCCGGGATGAATCACCGCCACCACGACAAACCCCTTGCGTGCCAGGGAGGTGGCCAGGTCATGCAGGGCCAACGGCGTGCCGGTGTTGCCATGGGACAACATCAATAGCGGGAAGCGGCCGATGGCGATCTGGGCGTCCGGCGCGGCATCGATCTGGTAGCCACCCAGCAGGCTGGATTGTTCCCGGTCGGTGGACGGATAGAAGGCGATGGCGTGCATCGGTTGCTGATCCAGCGGATCGAGAAAACTCAGCTCATGGAAACCGGCGCTCCAATGCGGATGTGGGCCCGGTGCGGCCTGCACTGGACCGAGACTGGCAAACAAGCAAAGCAGCAGCGCCGCACCAAAACGTATCATCGAATCATCCACCTTCACCAGCGCACGGGAAGGCCCCGTCGCTCGCACGCTTGGCCGTGCATATCCTGCGCCAGAATCCTCGGCGCCGAATGCAGTAAAACCCTGCATCCCGACCATCCAATGACGACGAGAATACAGGGTTTTACGAAGGTTGCCCGAAGCGCTTGCTGCCTTTACGCAGGTTTTACGCAGCGGCGAACTGTTCGCCGATCTGCGCCTGGGCTTCGTTCATGCCCTTATTGCGCATGTCATCGCCCTTGGCCAGCCCTTCCGCACGGACGAATTCGATGTCGGTGATGCCCAGGAAACCGAACATCACCTTCAGGTATTCCTCGTGCCCCACGCTGCTTGGCTGGCCGGCATGCAAGCCACCCGCGGTGGAAACGATCACCAGCTTCTTGCCACCGCACAGGCCTTCGAAGCCAGCTTCGGTGTAGCGGAACGTCTGGCCGGCCACGGCAATGCGGTCGATCCAAGCCTTGAGTTGGGTCGGAATGCTGAAGTTGTACATTGGCGCGGCGATGACCAGCGCATCCGCCGCCTGGAACTCTGCCATTGTCTCGGTGCTAAGGTCGGCTTCGTACTTGAGCGCAGCGTCACGCAATTCGGCGCTGGTACCGGCGGCAACCAGCGTCTGGGCGGAAAAATGGCTGATGGCGTCGGCGGCCAGGTCACGGTAAGTAACGGTGATGCCTGGCTCGGCAACTTTCCAGGCTTCAACCACTTGACGGCTCAATTGGCGGGAAGCGGAGTTGTCACCGAGGATGCTCGAATCGATGTGCAGTAGTTTCATATCAATGCTCTCCAAATGAGGACCGCAACCGGGCGATCAATTGGCGACCATCCTACATATGAGACCAATTATCGATAAGTCAGCATAAATGCGATAGTTTGTCCCATTGACAGGACAATCGAGTTCAACATGCAAGACCTCAATGACTTGTATTACTTCGCCAAAGTCGTCGAAGCCGGCGGTTTCGCGGCGGCTGGGCGCGCGCTGGGCATTCCCAAGTCGCGGTTGTCGCGGCGTATCGCCGAGCTGGAAGAACGCCTCGGCGCCCGGTTGCTCCAGCGCACCACCCGCCAATTGAAATTGACCGCGGTCGGCGAACGTTATCTGCGCCATTGCCAGGCCATGTTGCTGGAGGCCGAGATGGCCGACGAGGCAGTGGCGAGCATGTCCAGCGAACCCCGCGGCCGACTGCGGGTGTCGAGTCCGGTGGGCTTGGCCCACCAGTTCCTGCCGGCGATAATCGAAACCTTCCTGGTGAAATACCCTTTGGTGCAACTGGATATGACCCTGCTCAACCGGCGGGTGGACTTGATCGGCGAAGGCATCGATGTGGCGTTGCGCGTGCGCGATCTGGGGGACGAGGATCCCTTGCTGATGACCCGGCGCCTGCGCCAGGCGCGACTGATGATGGTTGCCAGCCCGGCCTTTGTCGCAGGACGGCGGATCGAAACCCCGGACGATCTCAAGCAACTGCCGGTGCTGGGGGCATTGGAAGCCGATCGCCAGGTGCACCTGCGCCTGGTCAGCGCCGATGGGCAGCGGGTGGAACTGAGCCTGGAAGCCCGCCTGGGCATCGACGACTTCATTGTGCGCCGGGCCTGCACCCTCGCCGGCCTGGGCTTCACCTTATTGCCGAGCATGTATTGCGAGCAGGAATTGCAGGACGGCACACTGGTGGAACTCTTGCCTGGATGGTCATCGCCCGATGGCTGGCTCCAGGCGGTCTACCCGCATCGGCGTGGCGTGCTGCCAGCGGTGCGTGCATGGATCGATCATTTGGTGGAAGCCTTCGAGGGCTGTGGAGATAGAACGATATGAGGTTGAGCGAAGAGGATGTCGCGCAGTTTTGCCTGGGCCTGCCCGGCGCCAGGGAGGACTACAAATGGGGCGGCGTGCGGGTGTTTTCCATTGCTGGGAACAAGATGTTCGCCCTGCAGGGCCTGCGAGGCGACTCGCTGGCGTTCAAGGTCGACAAGGATCTGTTCCTGGGCCATTGCGACCGACCGGGCATTCACCCCGCGCCTTACCTGGCGCGGGCCCAGTGGGTCATCATGCAAGTGCCCTACCCGCTGGGGGCCGAAGAGTTGCGTGGCCTGCTGCAACGCTCACACCAATTGGTGGTCAGCAAATTGCCCAAGCGCACCCAGGTGGGCTTGTTGCTCTAGTCATTCAGAACAGATAGCTGCCCAGGAACAACTGGTCGATCCAGAACACCTGGTGCAACAGCACGATGAACCAGAACACGACCTGAAACGACACTTTGCGAGTCTTGTGGCGAAACAGCTGCTGGGCCAGCAAGGCTCCGGGCCAACCGCCGGCCAGCTCCACCGCATGCAGCACATTCTCCGGGGTGCGCCAGGTGTCGGCGCGCGCCTTGCGCTTGTCGCTCCAGTACAGCAGGAATGCCACCACGCTGACGCCGCCATAAGCCACCATCGGCACCCACGACACCGCCCGCAGCCCCAACAGGAGCGAACCGAACAACGGCAAGGCACAGAGCAGCGCAAACAGCATCAGTTTGAGCCGCAGGTGCTGCACGGTGCCTTCAGCATTGCGCCCGGCGTGTTTGCGGCTGCGTGATTGGTTCATGGCTTGGCAGCGGTCCAGTCCACCCAGCCGAACTGCCAGGTTGCCAGGATCAACAGGCCGAAGGCGATTCGATACCAGGCGAACACGGCGTAGCTGTGGCTGGCGATGAATCGCAGCAGGCCCTTGACCGCAATCATGGCGAAAATGAACGCGGTGACGAAGCCAATGGCGAACACCGGGAAATCCGCCGGGACGAACAGTTCACGGTATTTGTAGCCCGAGTAGACCGCCGCGCCAACCATGGTCGGCATCGCCAGGAAGAACGAAAACTCGGTAGCGGTTTTACGCGACAGCCCGAACAGCAGGCCACCAATGATGGTCGCGCCGGAACGGGAGGTGCCTGGGATCATCGCAATGCATTGGGCCAGGCCGACCTTCAGGGCATCTTTCCAGGAGATCTCGTCCACCGTTGCGGCGTGCACCTGGTGCTGGCGCTTCTCGGCCCAGAGCATCACCAGGCCGCCCACCACCAACGCGGTGGCCACCGTGACCGGGTTGAACAGGTAGTGGTGGATCCAGTCGGCGAACAGCACGCCCAAGACCACGGCGGGCAGGAAGGCGATCAGCAGGTTGGCGGTAAAGCGGCGGGCGCTGGGCTGCGTCGGCAGGCCCAGCACCACGTCAAAGATCTTGCGGCGAAACTCCCAGACCACCGCCAGGATCGCGCCGAGCTGGATGATAATGTTGAACGCCATCGCACGCTCACCGCCGAACTCGAGCAGGTCAGCGACAATGATCTGGTGTCCCGTGCTGGAAATCGGCAGAAACTCCGTCAAGCCTTCTACTACGCCAAGAATCAGTGCCGAAAAGGCGGTCCACAAATCCATTCATCCCCCAAAAAAGACGCTGTTCATGCAGGTCTTATCAATATTCAAGTGTCATGCAGGTCCCCCGCAGCGGGTGCACGATAACCGCGACCTTTCAAAAAAAACCAATGAAAAATGAGAACCGGCTCAGGTTTTGCGCTGCGGGGCCGAAATCCTATCAGACGAGCCCTGATAACGCTGCCGCGTTGTGACTCAGGTCAATGACCGATAGCGGCCGGGCGCTACAGTGCCGGCCGTCGATATGACAAGAATAAAAAAACCGGAGTGACAGCGTATGAATAGCTTGCGCAGTGTGTCGATCAGCCGACGCTTGTGGCTCATCCTGGTCGTGGCCATCGTGATGTTGTTCACGCTCGGCGCCTTGATGCTTAAACAGATCCACAGCGACCTCTACCAAGCCAAGGTGCAGAAAACCCAGCATGTGGTACAGACCGCCAGCGGCGTGCTGACTTACTACCAAGGCCTGGAAGCTGCCGGGACCCTTACCCGTGACGCCGCGCAAAAGCAGGCCCTCAGCGCCGTACGTGGCCTGCGCTATAACCAGGCTGATTATTTCTGGATCAACGACCTGACGCCGGTCATGATCATGCACCCGACCAACCCGAAGCTTGAAGGCCAGAATCTCTCGGCCATCCGTGACCCGAACGGCTATGCGCTGTTCAACGAGATGGTTGCCATCGCCAAGTCCAAGGGCGCCGGCATGATCAATTACCTCTGGCCGAAACCGGGCGCCGAGGCCCCGGTGGGCAAGACCTCCTACGTCCAACTGTTCGAGCCCTGGGGCTGGATCATCGGCTCAGGCGTGTACGTGGATGACGTCCAGGCCGAGTTTCAATCCCAGGTGATCAAGGCCTCGGTGGTTGGACTGGTCATCACCCTGCTCATGGGCCTGCTGTTGACCCTGATCGTGCGCAGCATCGTCGGCCCGTTGCAGGAAACGGTCAACGCCATGGCCAACATCGCCAGCGGCGAGAGTGACCTGACCCGCACCCTCGACACCCACGGCCAGGACGAAGTCACTCAACTGGCGCGGCATTTCAACGCCTTTACCGCCAAGTTGCGGCAAGTGGTGACCCAACTGCAAGCTTCGGCCAGTGCGCTGGGGCAATCCTCCAGTGAATTGGGCAACGACGCGGCGCAGGCCCAGGAACGCAGCCAGCAGCAGTCGCAACAAATGGAGCTGGTGGCGACCGCGATCAATGAAGTGACCTATGGCGTGCAGGACGTGGCCAAGAACGCCGAGCACGCGGCCAATGAGATGCGCGACGCCGAATCCCAGGCCCAGCAAGGCCAGGTCAACATCGATGGCAGCTTGCAGCAGATCGACCGCCTGTCCCAGACCATCGACCAGGCGGTGGAAGTGATCCGCACCCTGGCGAGTGAAAGCACCCAGATTGGCAGCGTGCTGGAGGTAATTCGCTCCATTGCCGAGCAGACCAACCTGCTGGCCCTCAACGCCGCGATCGAAGCCGCCCGCGCCGGCGAACAGGGCCGGGGCTTCGCGGTGGTCGCCGATGAAGTGCGGTTGCTGGCCCAGCGTACTCAGAAGTCCACTGCAGAGATCCAGGCGATGATCGAGCGCCTGCAAACCCATTCCGAAGCCGCCGTGAAAGTCATCGGCGACAGCAGCCGTGCTTCGCAACTGACCATCGAACAGGCCGGCCTGGCCGGTGCCAGCCTCAACGCCATCGGCCAGGCCCTGCGCAATCTCAACAACCTGAACGCCTCCATCGCCAGCGCCACGTTGCAACAAGCCCATGTGGTGGAAGACATCAACCAGAACGTCACCCAGGCCGCCGGCCTGTCCCACAGCACGGCCATGGCCGCCGAACAATCCAGCCAGGCAAGCACCCGCCTCAAGGCATTGAGTGAACAGTTGAACGGGTTGCTCACGCAGTTCCGGGTCTAAAGATCGGTAGCCCCCCTGTGGGAGCGGGCTTTGGATTAGATCGTTCCCACGCTCCGCGTGGGAATGCATCCCGTGACGCTCTGCGTCACCTCCAGAAGCGGAACGTGGAGCG
Source organism: Pseudomonas sp. NFACC05-1 (assembly GCF_900100135.1). Classification (NCBI taxonomy): domain Bacteria; kingdom Pseudomonadati; phylum Pseudomonadota; class Gammaproteobacteria; order Pseudomonadales; family Pseudomonadaceae; genus Pseudomonas; species Pseudomonas sp. NFACC05-1. The sequence continues at coordinate 71,341 of NZ_FMTR01000022.1, forward strand.
TCCCTGGCGACATTTCCACGCAGGAGCGTGGGAACGAACGTAATCCTTGCTCGCGATAGCGACGGCACATTCAACATTGGTATTGGAGCTGCCCACGCCATAGCGTTTACAATCGCCGCCCTCTTCTATTCCCCAAGGAACCGCCATGTCCGGGCTTGAACTGTTTGCCGCAGCCCTCGGCGTGATCGCTGTCTGGTTGACCGTCAAGCAGAACCCCTGGTGCTGGCCGATAGGCCTGGTCATGGTGTTGCTGTACAGCTGGATTTTTTTCGAGGTGAAGTTGTACTCGGACATGCTGCTGCAGGTTGTCTACGCAGTGCTGCAACTCTACGGTTGGTGGCAATGGACCCGTGCCGGGCACAATCATGATGGACGCCAGGTCAGCAGTCTCGGTGGGGCGTCAGTGCTGTCCGGCCTGGCTATCGGTGCGGCAGGCAGCCTGCTGTTGGGCGCCGCCATGGCCCACTGGACCGATGCCGCCCAGCCCTGGCTCGATGCCGCGCTCACCGGTTTCAGCCTCGTGGCCCAGTGGTGGATGGCGCAGAAACGCGTGCAATGCTGGCCGCTGTGGATTGCCCTGGACGTGATCTTCGTCGGCCTGTTCATCTACAAAGGCTTGCACCTGACTGCCGCGCTCTATGCCCTGTTCACCCTGTTGGCCGTGCAAGGCTGGCGGGAATGGCGCGCCGACCCGGCCCTGCGCGCATGAAAGTGGTGGTGCTGACCGGCCCGGAATCCAGCGGCAAGAGTTGGCTGGCGGCGCAATTGCAGGAACATTTTGGTGGCGTGCGGGTGGATGAGTACGTACGCCATTTCATGGAGCAGACCCAACGCGACACCTGCCTGGCGGACATCACCGACATCGCCTCCGGCCAATTGGTCTGGGAAGATGAGGCGCGTGCCCGCCGGCCGGCGCTGTTGATCCTCGACACGCACCTGCTGAGCAACATCCTCTGGAGCCAGACCCTGTTCGGCGACTGCCCGGACTGGCTCGAGCCGGCCCTGCTGGCCCGCCATTATGACCTGCACTTGTTGCTGAGCCCCGAGCAAGTCGAATGGACCGGCGACGGTTTGCGCTGCCAACCCGAACTGGCAGAACGCATGGATTTCTTCGAAGCGATCGAGCGTTGGCTGGTTCGGCATCAACGGCATTTCCAAGTGATTGAAGGCGATTGGACGCAACGTCGGGACCAGGTGTTCGCCGCCGTGACCCGACTGCTCGAAATCTGACGTATCGCGAGGGATGTGTTGCGTTCTTGAAACACCTGCCCCCCCTCAAACCCTGCCCCAGCGCCCTTTCACACAATTGTCATCCTCACTGTTAGTTTCTTGAAACACTCCCCTCCCACAGCCTGGATCCATAGCCAAACGATAGCGCACGGCCATTAACCGCCACAGGGTTGTCTCACGGATGAAACAGATTCGACCGGCGGGTCATACAAAAAAACTCTAACCCTTTGAACTGCAAGTCATTTCAAAACACGGCACAACACATGCTCTCCCACTTCGCAACGCTGACAAGGGCCAGCCCACCGAAGAAGGAATCGATGCCGTGGGGACTTTCAAGAAAAGTTTGACGTGCCTGCTGTTAACCGGCTGCGCCGCCAGCGCAACGCTCAGTCTGCCGGCGCAGGCCGAGGGCAACGGCGTCATTGTGCTCAACCGCGACGTGCAGCCCATCGCAATTGGTCGCAACGGTGGTAAAGACCCCTATCCAACCACCGTCAATGCCAACCCCTCCGAACGAATCAACCAGGCGACCGCCAGCACCGAACTGAGCGATGGCGAATTTGCCAGCGTGGCCAGCGGCTCGTCGATCCGCAACACCGTCAACCCAAATACTGGCGTGCAAGGTCTGAACGTCGTGACCAATCCCAACGGCATGCCGGGCATGAATGCCGGTCACGGTGGCGGCGGCGCGATCTCCGGCACCATCAACCGCTCGCTGAGTTCCGGCCTGGCCCCGCTGGGTCGGCTGGCGGGAGGTCAGTGATATGAAGCCCGTGCTGTTTCTGCTCGCCCTGTTCATGCTTTCCCTGCTCAGTTCTTTCACCGTATTTGCCGATCCAGGTGTTGCGGTGGTCAGTAACGCCAACCTGCAGGATTCCGGCAGCCATTACACCGGCAACTTCAACGTCAACCAAGCCGCCGGCGACCAGATCCAGCAAACCAACACCCGGGCCATCGCCATTGGCAGCCACGCCCAGGCCAGCACCCGCGTGCAGCAACGCGTCGACACGCAGGCAGCCCCTTCCATGACCGCCACCGCCCGTATCGGCGGCCGCTCCTTCACCAACGGCAACGGTGTGCTGGGCGTCAACCAGTCCGCCGGGGCCAACAACCAGATGGCCAATGTCATGCGGGTGGGCATCAGTGCCCATCCGCAGAGCATTGACGACAGCGCCCTGTCTCAACAGAACGTGGCGTTGCTACCGAACTCAGGAGCAACTGGCGCCCCAACCGGCAGTCGCCAGGTCGTTACCAGCGACCAGGCCTTCACCGGCAGCCGAGGGGTAATCCAGGTGAACCAGAGCGCAGGGGTGGGAAACCGCATGGCTAACACCCTGAGCATCCGAGTCGCGGATTGACCCGGAGGCTACATAAGAAAGTACTGACACTTAACCAACGACACGCAAGGAGAAACACCATGAAACCTACAATGGCACTCAAACCATTGGTTTTCGCTCTCGCCGCGGTCATGACAATGGCGGCACAGGCTGGAGGAAACGACAACAATAATGGCCATGGCAATGGTCACGGTCACGGCAATGGCCATCAGCAAGGGCCGACGCTGGATCAATTGCTCTCCATCAATGCCGGCGCTGGGGCTACGGTGCTGGATGAGCAGAACAGCGACGGTAACGTGGTGACCAACCAGGCCACCAGAAACACCGCTGAAGCCACTGACTCGCTCAATGGCAGCAACGGCAATATGGGCGCCAACATTGCCGGCGGCGACGGCAACCAGCAGGACAACGCCGCCGCCCTGGCCACCGCCGACGAAAGCTTTATCTTCGGCTCGGCTGTCGCCGCCTCCAGCGCCACGCAGGTCAATAACAACAACTACGTCAAGAACAACTCGACGCAAAACAACGCCTCGCTCACCAATGCAGGCAACAGTGGCTCCGGCAACATCGGCATCAACGTGACCGCCGGGAACTTCAACCAACAGAAAAACAACCTGGCCATCGCTGTATCCGGGGGCCGTGTCGCACAGGCCTCTGCCGCGGCTGACCAGTCCTCCACCGGCCTAGTGGTCGACAACAAAGGCGTGCGGACCTACAAGACCGACACCCTCACCAGCACCTACAGCGCCTCCGGCACGTTCAAGGCCAAAGGTACCGGTACCGCCGAAGACAACGATCACGGCGGCTGGGACAACAGAGGCGGCGGCTATGGCGGCGGTCACGATGACGACAAGTTCAAGTTCTCCGCCGTGGGGACCTTCGAGCTGGCCGGCAGCAACACCCAGCAGGTGCTGACCCGTGACGGTTGGAAAAACCCTGTGATCAACAACGCCACCATGACCAACTCCATGAACGGCTTCTCCGGTAACGGCGGCGCCAACGTGTCGGCAGGCGTGGGCAACCAGCAGAGCAACTCGCTGTCCATCGCTGCCGGCTGCAAAGCCTGCATGTAAGCGCGCATGAAACGAAGCCCCGGCAACGGTAATGCTGTCCACTCAGGACGTGAGTGATTCTTGTGGCGAGGGAGCTTGCTCCCGCTGGGCTGCGAAGCAGACCCACTGGTTATGAGTGCTTCGCACTCAAGCGGGAGCAAGCTCCCTCGCCACGGACTCAGTTCAACGCTTTGAAATGAACGACATGACACGCAAAGGGGCTTTTTTTCCCTGGATGTTCATTAGGCGTATTGATCATGCGTGTCACTGCCGTTTCCCTGCTGCTCTGCCTGGCCTGCGTGGCCGAAGCAGCGCAGATGCCGGTCGCCGCCCTGCCTGGCGGCATGCTGGTCTACAAACCGGTGCAAAGCATACGCGAACGCAAATTCAGCGACATCGTCGAGCAGAAAACCGATTTCAGTTGCGGCGCCGCCGCGCTGGCCACGGTGCTGCGCCAGGCCTACTGGCTTGACGTCGATGAAGAGCACGTCATCAAAGGCATGCTGGTCAATGCCGACCAGAACCTGGTTCGCACCCAAGGGTTTTCCATGCTGGACATGAAGCGCTACGTGGAAACCATCGGCATGCGCGCCCGAGGCTACCGGATACCGCCTGAGAAACTCGAAGCGGTGACGATCCCGGTGGTGGTCCTGATGGAGATACGCGGCTACAAGCACTTCGTGGTGTTGCAGCGGGCCGACAAGCAATGGGTCTACATCGGCGACCCGGTGCTGGGGCACAAGCGCTACGCCCACGATGAGTTCGTCAAAGGCTGGAACGGCATCGTCTTTGCGATCGTCGGCCCGGGCTATGACAAGACCAATGCACTACGCAGCCCTCCTCAACCCCTGACAGCCCGTAACAAGCTGGACGGTTTCAACCCGGTCAGGGATGCGGAACTGATGGACTTCGGTTTCATACAGAGCGACTTTTTCTAATCGCCGATTACTGCCAACAATAAGTACAAAAAGGAGCAGGACGCTCCGGGAGCAGCACATGAAAACCTCACACTGGCTGTCGCTGGCCTGCCTGCTCGCGACTGCCTCGGGCTTTGCCCATGCCGGCTTCAAACCCATCGAAGTCAAGGACCAGGAGCTTGCCGAGCTGCGCGGTCGTTATGTCATGCCTGGCCGAGTCATCAGCTTCGGCATCGTCATGAGCAGTACCTGGCGCAACGCCAGCGGCGACTTGATCGGCGCCACCAGCACCATGCAGATCCAGGCCGCCACCGTCAAACCCGAATTCTACGTCTCGACCATCAAGCAGACCGGTAACGGCAGCGCTCCGGAACAGGGCAGCGGCAACATTACCGGTGGTGCTGGCCTTGGCACGAGCCAGGGCGTGACCCAGAGCGTGCGTGCCGCCGGCGACGGCAACACGGCCTACAACAACGTCAACATCAATGTGAAAGAGAGCAACCAGGCGCCTGCGCTCGTCCCCTCCCAAGGCCAACTGCTGACCAAGGGCCAGACCATCAGCGGCAGCAACGCCGCCGGCAGCGTCGCGGTCACCGCCACCGGCAATGGCGTGCAAATGGCGATCCAGGCCAGCCACAACCAGGGCGGCACCCTGCAGCAAGTGGCCCAGGGCGGCTTGCTGCAAAACACTCGCCTGCTGGGCAATAGCAACCTGGTCAACAACATGACGCAGCTCAACGTGGTGCTGAACAACAACGGCCCCAGTGCCGGGGCATTGGACTGCAATCTGACCCAACTGCGCGGCCTCCGTAACCTCGGTTATTGAACTACGCTGTTTTCCGATCATTGGGCAAATAGGGACGGCATATTTCATGTATCGATCCGTATCGTTGCGCGCTGTGATGTGTTTAAGCACGTTGTTCCCGGCGGCCGTGTTGCACGCGGCCCCGGATGCAGACATCGAGGCGCTGAAACAGGAACTTCTTGAGCTCAAGCAACGATACGAGGTCCAGCAGAAAGCCCTGGCGGTGCTCGAACAGCGGGTTCGCCAGGTGGAGGATCAACCCGCCACGCCACAGCCCAAGCGCCTGGCCAAATCCCCGGCCGACATGAAAGGCAACCAGACCGTGGCCGGCGGCGCGACAACGACCGGCGGCAGCGGCTATGGGCAATCCCTGGCCGATGATTCCCAACCGGCCCAGAGTGTCTCCAATCTCTATGACGAGGCCAGCGGCTTCTTCGGCGGCGGTAAATTCAGCTTCGAGACCGGCGTGACCTATTCACGCTACGACACGCGGCAACTGATCCTCAACGGCTTCCTGGCCCTGGATTCGATTTTCCTGGGCAACATCAACCTCGACCGGATCAAGGCCGACACCTGGACGCTGGACCTCACCGGCCGCTATAACTTCGATAATCGCTGGCAGTTCGACCTCAACGTGCCGGTGGTCTATCGCGAATCCACGTATCAGTCAGGCGGCGCGAACAACGGCGCGGCCGGGGTCACCAGCGAAGAAACCGTGACCCGCGACCCGACCATCGGCGACGTCAACTTCGGCATCGCCTACAAGTTCATGGATGAGTCGATCAACGCTCCAGACGCGGTGGTCACCCTGCGGGTCAAGGCCCCCACCGGCAAGGACCCGTTTGGCATCAAGCTGCGTCAATCCCAGGCCAACACCAACCTGTTCGTGCCCGATGACCTGCCCACCGGCAACGGCGTGTGGTCGATCACGCCCGGGCTTTCGCTGGTCAAGACCTTCGATCCGGCGGTGCTGTTCGGCACCCTCTCCTACACCCATAACTTCGAAGAATCGTTCGACGACATCAGCTCCACAGTCAACCAGAAGGTCCCAGGCAAGGTGCGGATCGGCGACAGCTTCCAGCTCGGCGCGGGCATCGCCTTTGCCTTGAACGAGAAGATGAGCATGTCGTTCTCGGTCTCTGACCTGATCCAAAAGAAAAGCAAGCTCAAACAGGACGGTGGCGACTGGGAGTCGGTGACCTCCAGCGACGCCAACGCCGGCTACTTCAACATCGGCATGACCGTCGCCGCGTCCGACAACCTGACCATCGTACCCAACCTGTCCATCGGGCTGACCGACGACGCACCAGATTTCACCTTTAGCCTGAAATTCCCGTACTACTTCTAATGCCCTCAGGGATATGTGACGGGCACATATCCCAAGGGCAATGCCCCCCCTGTGGGAGCGGGCTTGAGTCAGCGGATCTGATGCTTGTGCAGCAGGCGATAGAATGTCGGCCGGGACACGCCCAGCACTCTGGCGGCCACGCTCAGGTTGTCGCTGTGACGGTTGAGCACATCGCTCAAGGCCTGGCGCTCGGCGCGGGTCTTGTAGTCCTCCAGCGTACCCATCGGCGCCGCGACGCCCTGGTGGCTGGCCAGGCCGAGGTCCCGGGCTTCGATTTGACGCCCTTCGGCCAACACCAGACCGCGACGGACGCGGTTGGCCAGCTCGCGCACATTGCCGGGCCAGTCATGCATGCCCATCGCCACCAGCGCGTCGTCGCTGAAACTGCGAGGACGGCGACCGGTTTCCTGGCTGTAGAAATGGGAAAAGTGGCTGGCCAGCATCGCCAGGTCACCATGACGCTCGCGCAGCGGCGCCATCACCACTTGCAACACGTTCAAGCGGTAATACAGGTCCTCGCGAAACCGCTTGTGCTCGATGGCCGCCTCAAGGTCCACATGGGTGGCCGCCAAGACCCGCACATCGACCGCGATCGGCTGGCTGCCACCGACCCGCTCAATGTGTTTTTCCTGCAGGAAACGCAGCAGATTGGCCTGTAGCTCCAACGGCAGGTCGCCGATTTCATCGAGAAACAACGTCCCGCCGTGGGCCGCCTCGATCCGCCCGATCTTGCGTTGGTGAGCCCCGGTGAACGCGCCCTTCTCATGCCCGAACAACTCGGACTGGATCAGGTGCTCGGGGATGGCACCGCAGTTGATGGCGATGAACGGCTTGTTGCGCCGGTGAGACTGACAATGCAGGGTACGCGCCACCAGTTCCTTGCCGGTACCGCTCTCCCCTCGAATCAAGACCGGCGACTCGGCGGGCGCCAGCTTGCTCAACAATTTGCGCAGCTCGCGAATCGGCTTGCTGTCGCCCAGCAGTTGATGTTCGGGTTGATCAATGTGGATCGAGCCCTGCCCCCGCAGGCGCGCCATGCCAAACGCCCGGCCCAGTGTCACCTGGACCCTGGACACGTCGAAGGGCAAGGTATGGAAGTCGAAAAACCATTCGCAGACGAAATCACCGACGTTTTTCAGGCGCAACACTTCCTGATTGAGCACGGCGATCCATTCGGTGCCGCTACGACTGATCAACTCCTTGACCGCTTCCGGGCGCTCCAGATGAAAAGGCTGCAACCGCAAAAGGCCGACGTCGCACGTCCGATCGCTGGCGTGTTCGAGGGAGCAACTGTCCACATCCCAGCCAATGGTGCGCAGACCTGGCAACAGGCGATGACAATCATCGCAGGGATCAACCACGAGCAGACGACGTGACGTACTGGCTTCGATCATGACTGATCCTTGGCGTCAAAATAAGGAAATATGATTAGAAACAGTCGTTTGGCAAACCTGCATGTAACAGTAGCAAGAAGTTGACGCCCCCTTGTATCAATTGATTATCGAGGTCGCTTCAAACTGGTTATAAGCAGGCGGTTGGTTAGTTATCTCAAGTCTGTTTGTTTCAGGGTGCTTTCAAACAAAAGCCCAAAAGCCTGGTCTGAAAGAAAATCGAAATTTATTTAAATAATGTGTGACCCGCCTGCGGGTTCGGGACATCAGTACAAGTAACCAGCCGCACGGTACGCCCAACCGACGGCACATCATTTGTTTGGGCACACTTAAGAGAAAACGCCATGAACGCCCCGCTCCGTATCAACGAAGCTCTTTTGATTGCCGACCGCGCATTCCGTCCTTTCCAATGCGTGGCCTGGGCTCCACAAGACGGTAACGGTGAACTTAGCCTGACCGTCATCGACCGCACCAATACCCATATTGGCCGCACCCAAATTCCAAGCAGCGCCTATACCGACCCGGTCCAACTGGCCGATCTGTTGAAACAGGCCCGTGCCGAACTGAGCCAGGAAGGCTATACATTGCAATCCTGGTCGATGCCTGAATAACCACCGGTAAAGCCTGTTATCCATTGCAGGCTTGGCTCTGGGTTGTAAAGCCATCGTTATGGCACGAATTGCCGCTGTATCCGTAGAACATGACAGTTGTGCATTGTCACATTCAGGGATTGAATGTTGCCCTCATGCAGTCGTCGCCCTTTCGGGCTGCTCGACACGCAAGGAGAGGCAGGCATGCTCGATCAGTTCGCGTTTGTGTCCCCCAGGGCCATGGCCCACGCCGGACAACTCGACCCAGGCTTTGCCACCAACGGCAAAGCCTGGGTTCATTTCGAAGACAGTACCTCGAGCCTGACCACCGGATTGACGCTCGATCATGCCGGACAAATCCTGGTGGCAGCCAGGATCGAGACGGCCCACGGCAGTCGGTTCGGGCTGGCGCGACTCAGCCACGACGGTGAGATTGACCCGGACTTCGGCACCCGCGGCTACGTGATCGGCGCGTTTGAACACGGTTTCGAAGCGACGGCGGGCAAGGTGATCGTGTTGCCCAATGGGCATATCCTGCTGTCCGGCCTGCACTATGAAAGCAACGACCACACCCTTCCCGCCCTGGCGCTGTTCGACCAGCAAGGTTGCGCCGTTCAAAGCTTCGGCAATGCCGGCCGGCACATCATCAGGCTTTGCGGCAATCTCTCCCAAGGGCTGCGCGACCCCTGGCTACCGCCCGGCGTGCCGGGACTTGAGGCTTGCGACATGCAAGTGCAGGCCGATGGCCGGATCCTTGTGCTCGCCAATCACCACTATCAACTCTCCGACCATGTCGGCGTACTGATCCGGCTCTTGCCCGACGGGGCATTGGACTCCTCATTCAACGGTCGCGGTTTCGTGATGGTCCGACGCTTGTTGAAAAATACCTGGCTCGGCTGCCTGGTGCTCCAGGCTGACGGCCATATTGTAGTCGGCGGCGCCATCGACTTGCCCCAGCATGGCCTGATTGCCCGTTATGACAGCAGCGGCCAACTCGATGACAGCTTTGGCGAAAACGGCTTCCTGTCCATCCTGGCCCAGGGGCACAGCGTGATGGTCAGCCAAATCGTTCAGGATGCGGCCGGTGATCTGCAGGTGTTCGGCAGCAGCCGTGATCCGATGCATAGCCTGTCCCTGAAAGTGCGCCCCGACGGCAAGCCGGATCGTCATTGCAACCAGGGTCAGTGCCAACTCATGGCGATCGGGCGCACTGCCAGTCAGTGGACCGCCGCCCAGCTTCAAGCGGACGGAAAACTGGTGACCGCCGGCGCCACGATCGGCGGTATCGAGGCCGACTTCGTACTTGCCCGACATCTGCCGGATGCCAGCCTCGACCCGGATTTCGGCCAGGGCAAGGGCTGGGTTCGCACTCGGCTCGGCTACAGCCTGGACACGGCCACCACCCTGGCGGTGCAGGCTGACGGCAAAATCCTGGTGGGAGGTTATTCACTCCACGGGCACTATCGAGCAGTGATTGCGCGGTATTGGTCGTAGTCAGATTGTCGTGGGTGAACTTAGCCTGAGTGTCATCGACTGTACCAATATCCAAATCAGCTGCACCAAATGCCAAGCAGCGCCCAAACCGAGCCGGCTCAACTGGCCGATCCGATAGACCCGAGCCCCTGAACAGTTTCGTCATATTCAGCAACGAATGCGACAACGCTGGACCTTGCGGCGTGCTCGTTGTGTAGAATAGCGCCGAGGGTGTCACCGCAAGCCGCGGCAGGACAGGTTAAATCTAGCGAAGGTCGGGCCGCCATCGCGGAGTAGTCGTGCCTATGAGTGCAGAACCGTCGCGCGTGAACAAAAACCAAAACAATCGCGAGTCAGCGTCCGCCCGAGCTTTCCTATCCCGATTTTTCGCCGCAGAATCGGCCGGCGGCCTGGTCCTGATGGGAGCAGCTCTGGCCGCAATCGCGGTCGCGAATTCTCCGTGGTCAGCCGATTATTTTTCGCTGCTGAAAATCGATGCCCTAGGGCTGTCGATCGAGCATTGGATCAACGACGGCCTTATGGCGGTGTTTTTCCTGCTGGTTGGCCTTGAGATCAAGCGCGAAATGTTGATGGGCCAACTTTCAAGCTGGAGCCAGCGCTCTCTTCCTGGATTCGCAGCGCTGGGTGGGATGCTGGTGCCTGCCTTGATCTATAGCGTGGTCAATTGGGGCAACGCGCAAACCATGAGCGGATGGGCCATTCCGGCTGCCACCGATATCGCGTTTGCCCTAGGCGTATTATCTCTGCTCGGCAAGCGCGCCCCTGTATCCCTGAAAGTTTTCCTTTCCGCCCTGGCGATTCTCGATGATCTTGGGGCTGTGCTCATCATCGCGCTTTTTTATGCCAGCGATCTGTCCTTCAACATGTTGTTAGCTTCTCTGGGGACGACTGCCTTGCTGGTAGTGCTCAATCGCTGCGGAGTGAGAAGACTGCCCCCCTATTTGATTGTCGGCGCACTGCTGTGGTTCTTCATGCTCAAGTCCGGTATCCACGCGACGTTGGCCGGCGTCATTCTTGCTTTTTTTATACCGCTGGGTAATCCCGTCGATGAACGTAAGTCACCGCTTCTCTACCTTGAGGAAAAAATGCATCCCTGGGTAGCTTTTGCGATTGTACCCATCTTTGGTTTCGCCAACGCAGGCGTATCGCTCGCTGGGATTTCACCGAGCAATCTGATCGATCCGGTTCCGCTAGGGGTTGCTCTGGGACTGTTGCTTGGCAAACAGCTTGGGGTGTTCGGCCTGGCAACACTGATCATACGTTGCGGCTTGGCCAGGCTACCTGAAGGAGCCAGCTGGCTTCAGCTTTATGGGGTGGCCCTGCTCTGTGGCATCGGTTTTACCATGAGTCTGTTCATAGGGGCGCTAGCCTTCCCAGGCGCGCCGCATCTGGTAGATGAAGTTAAAGTCGGGGTGCTCTTGGGGTCTACCCTCGCAGCCATTCTGGGGATCATCGTTTTGATGAATGCCAACTCTCGAGCACTACGAGTCTGAGCCATCAGTCTAGAAAATGTCCGGGTGCGACCAACCCTGTGCGCACCCGGATGGAACTGGATACGACAGCAAACCCTCATTTCAGCGCGGCAGGATGTACCGCTCGATCGCCACGGCCGCGCCGTCTTCGGTCACGGCGCCAGTCACAACATCCGCCTGACGCCTGATCGCCTCCTCCGCCTGCCCCATGGCAATCGACAAGCCCGCGCGGTGGAACATCGCCGGGTCGTTGCCACCGTCCCCCATGGCCGCTGTCTGCTCCAGTGGCACATCCAGGAACTTCGCCAGGGTCAAGAGTGCTTCGCCCTTGTTGGCCTGCATCGCCGTCACGTCCAGGTAGATCGGTTGCGAACGCGACACCTGGGCCTGGCCCTTGAGCAGCGGGTGCAAGCGAGCCTCCAGCTCAACCAGCAGATCCGTATTGGCGCTGGTGGCGACGATCTTGTCGATCCGCTCCAGGTAGGGTTCGAAGCTGTCGACCTGCACCGGCGGATAACCCAGGCCACGGGTTTCCACTGGCACCATCGGTCCGTTGGCGTCACGCACCAGCCAGTCGCCGTCGGCGAATACCCAGACCTCGATACCGGGTTGATCAGCGTACAACGCCAGCGTGGTCAGCGCGGCCTCAGGCGGCAGGTAATGCACGGCGAGGAAACTGCCGTCCGGATGCACCAGCGTACCGCCATTGAATGCCGCCGTGGGCAGGTCGACGCCCAGGGCCTCGATCTGCTGCAACATGGCCCGGGGCGGTCGTCCGGTGGCCAGGCTGAACAGCACGCCAGCTTCACGCAATGAACGAACGGCTTCGATGGTGCGCTGGTTGAGGCTATGGTCGGGCAGCAACAACGTGCCGTCCATGTCACTGAGCAAAAAGCGGATGGGATGCTTCAACTGATCACTCATCCGAGGCCATGCCAGACGCGGCTGTCGCGAGTAAGCAATTCATCGGCGGCCGCCGGGCCATCTTCACCGGCCTTGTAGGGCTGGAATGCCGCGTCCTGCTGCCAGGCATCGAGGAACGGCTGCACGGCGCGCCAGCCGTTTTCGATGTTGTCAGCGCGCTGGAACAGCGTCTGGTCACCGGTCAGGCAATCGTAGATCAGGGTTTCGTAACCCGTGGATGGCTGCATTTCGAAGAAATCCTTGTAGGCAAATCCCAATTCGATATTGGCCATGTCGAGTGCCGGCCCCGGCCGCTTGGCCAACAGGTCGAACCACATGCCTTCATTGGGCTGGATCTGGATTCTCAGGTACGTAGGTTGCAGTTCGTCGACTTCAGTGTCGCGAAACTGCGCGTATGGCGCGGGCTTGAAGCAGATGACGATCTCGGTGTCCCGCACGCTCATGCGCTTGCCGGTGCGCAGGTAAAACGGCACGCCGACCCAGCGCCAGTTATCGATCATGACCTTGAGGGCGACGTAGGTCTCGGTGCTGCTGTCGGGCGCCACGTTGGCCTCCTGGCGATAACCGTTGACCGCCTTGCCGCCGACTTCACCGGCTGTGTACTGGCCGCGAACCGAGTTGGCCCGGGCCTGCTCCACCGACCAGGGCCGGATCGCGCCGACGACCTTGGCCTTTTCGCCACGCACGGCGTCGGCACCAAACGCCGCTGGCGGCTCCATGGCCACCATCGCCAGCAGTTGGAAAAGATGATTGGGCACCATGTCCCGCAGGGCGCCGGTGTGTTCATAAAAACTGCCACGGGTTTCCACGCCGACCGTTTCGGCGGCGGTGATTTGTACGTGGTCGATGTAGTGGTTGTTCCAGAACGCCTCGAACAGGCTGTTGGAGAAACGGCTGACCAGAATGTTCTGCACCGTTTCCTTGCCCAGGTAATGGTCGATGCGATAGATCTGCTTCTCGCTCATGACCTTGAGCAGGCAAGCGTTCAGCGCTTCGGCGGTGTGCAGGTCGGAGCCGAACGGCTTTTCGATCACCACGCGACGGAAGGCCCCTTCCTGCTCCTGAAGCAGCCCTGCCGCACCGAGGCGGCTGACCACTTCACTGAAAAAACGTGGCGCGGTCGCCAGATAGAAAACCGCGTTGCCGGTGCCGCTGGCGGCGATTTTCGCCGCCAGCGCCTGGTAGGTGCTCTCATCGAGAAAATCACCCTGGACGTAGCTGATGCCCTTGGCCAGCTTGGCCCACAGCACCGGATCGAGCGCCCGGTCGGCATCGCCGCCCTTGCTCGCCGCTTCGTTACGGATGAAGTCCTCGAGTTTCTTGGCAAAATCCACATCGCTGATGGCGTTGTGGTCAACCCCGATGATGCGCAGCCCATCGCCCAGCAGACCGTCGCGACTGAGGTGGTAAAGCGCCGGCATCAGCAGACGCTTGACCAGATCGCCATGGGCGCCGAACAGAAACAACGTGGTCGGCGGCGCGGGTTCTGCCTTGGATTTGCTGCCGATCGAGGTCATTTTTTCGGCGTCTCCACGTGGCCGCCAAAGCCGAAGCGCATGGCCGAGAGCATTTTGTCACCGTACGTGCTTTGCTGGCGCGAGCGGAAACGGGCAAACAACGAACTGGACAGGACCGGAACCGGCACCGCTTGCTCGATGGCAGCCTCGATGGTCCAGCGCCCTTCACCACTGTCGGCGACTTCACCGGAAAAGCCGTCCAGTTTCGGATCGCTGGCCAGCGCATCGGCGGTCAAGTCCAGCAACCAGGACGACACCACGCTGCCGCGCCGCCAGACTTCGGCGATATCGGCCAGGTTCAGGTCGAAGCGCTGCTCCGCTGGCAGGCTTTCGCTGGATTTGGTCTTGAGGATGTCAAAGCCCTCGGCGAAGGCCTGCATCATTCCGTATTCGATGCCGTTGTGGATCATCTTCACGAAATGCCCCGAACCGGCCGGGCCCGCGTGGATGTAGCCACGTTCGGCGCGGTCATCGTCGGATTTGCGGTCACGGGTGCGCGGGATGTCGCCCATGCCTGGGGCCAGGCTATCGAACAATGGGTCCAGGCGCTTCACCACTTCGGCATCGCCGCCAATCATCATGCAGTAACCGCGCTCCAGGCCCCACACGCCGCCGGAGGTGCCAACATCGATGTAGCTCAGGCCTTTTTCCGACAGGGCCTGGGCGCGACGGATGTCGTCTTTGTAGTACGTGTTACCGCCGTCAATGATTACATCGCCCGGCTCCAACAGCTCGCTGAGGACGTTGATGGTGTCTTCGGTGGGCGCGCCGGCTGGCAGCATGACCCAGACCGCCCGTGGTTTCTCCAGCCCGGCGACCAGTGCCGGCAGGTCCGCGACGCCCGTGGCGCCATCCTGGCGCAGGTTTTCGACAAAAGCGGCATTGCGGTCATAGACAACGGTGGTGTGCCCATTGAGCATCAGGCGCCGCGCAATATTGCCGCCCATGCGGCCCAGTCCAATGATCCCGAGTTGCATGTGCTGATGCTCCCTACTACAAATAAAGGTAAGTCAAAGGTTTAGCTCGTACGACACGTGGAGGTTAGTCCAGAGCATTGCTGCATAGTTTCCGGGTAATTCGAGCGATCACAAGGGATAACGCTCAAGATCCGGCCGAAGACACAGCGACCATGAAAAATAAAAAAGTTCCAATCACAAGCAAAAGAAATCAGAATCGGCGCCGATAGTAGAGGTGTCGACCAAATACTGGCGACATCTCTATAGTTGATGTACGCCATTTGCGAGGTGAGCAATGGGCCCTGTCGTTACCGCACGTCCTCCCCAAACCCTTTATGTGACCATTCGTCGCGATGAATTGCGCCTACTCAAGGAAGAACGCGATCTACTGCTTGATGAAGTGACGCAGTTGCGCATGCAGTTGCAATACGCACAGCTGCCCCACCAGAACCAGTCCCTGGCTCGGTAACCGTCCCCGGAGGCACGGTTGAAGAAGTGACGCTGGTCAAACAGTGTCACTTCCATGTATTCCTGCCGTGCCCACTTGCGGCGAGAATTCTATCTGTGGGAGCAAGGCTTGCCCGCGATGAATGATAACGCGGTTCAGCGGTACGACCGCGGCGCGGCTATCGCGGGCAAGCCTTGCTCCCACAGGTCCCGCCCCTAGAGACAAATCCCCTTGCCACAGGTGCATTCGCACCTCACGTGCGTTTTGTATCCGAAAAACTCACAAAGTTTTCACAACCGACTCGTAATACTCTCCGCCTTTAAGGTTGCTCGGCGTATGCCTGCGGTCACCAATCCGGTGCCGACAGCTTCGTCGACAAAGGCTGGAGCGCTTGATGAGTTTGTTCAAACGCAGCAAAACGACTGCGAAAGGTTTCGACTGGGCCGGGCTTGGCTGGCTGTTTCTGTTCTTCTGGTACTTCTCTGGCATCACCCAACTGCTCATTCTGTTGAGCGACACCTCCGGCTTCACCGGCTTTCGCCAAGCGTTCGTGATGAGCGCGGTGTGGTTGGCGCCCCTGCTGCTCTTCCCCGCCCGCACGCGCGTGCTCGCCGCCTTGATCGGCGTGGTGCTGTGGGCCTGCTCCATGGCCAGCCTGGGCTACTTCTTCATTTACCAGCAAGAGTTTTCCCAGAGCGTCATCTTCATCATGTTCGAATCGAACGTGTCTGAAGCCGGCGAGTACCTGACACAGTATTTTGCCTGGTGGATGGTGGCGGCGTTCCTGGCCCACACCGCCGTCGGCTGTTGGCTCTGGACCCGCCTGCGCCCGGTGTACCTGCCCCGGGGCCAGGCCATGGTCGCCGCAGCCGTCATCGTGCTCGCCGTGGCCGGTTATCCGCTGGTCAAGCAAACCCTGCGCACCGGCAGTTTCGCCGGTGGCTTGGAGAAATTCGAGAATCGCATCGAGCCGGCCGTCCCGTGGCAGATGCTGGTGGCCTATCGTCGCTACGGTGAACAGTTGGAGAACATGCAAGGCATGCTCCACAGCGCCAGCAAGATCGCGCCACTGCGCAACCTCAAGGACGCCATGGCCGACCAACCGGCCACTCTGGTGCTGGTGATCGGTGAATCCACCAACCGCCAGCGCATGAGCCTCTACGGTTACCCGCGCGAAACCACGCCTGAGCTGGACAAGCTCAAGGACCAGCTGTCGGTGTTCGATAACGTCATCACCCCACGCCCCTACACCATCGAAGCGCTGCAGCAGGTGCTGACGTTCGCCGACGAACAGAACCCGGACCTGTACCTGAGCACCCCGTCGCTGGTGAGCATGATGAAACAGGCCGGCTACAAGACCTTCTGGATCACCAACCAGCAGACCATGACCAAGCGCAACACCATGCTCACGACGTTTTCCCAGCAGGCCGACGAGCAGGTGTACCTGAACAACAACCGCAATCAGAATGCCGCGCAGTACGATGGCGATGTGATTGAGCCGTTCAACAAAGCCCTGGCCGACAGCGCCCCGCGCAAGCTGATCGTGGTGCATCTGCTCGGCACCCATATGAGCTACCAGTACCGATATCCACCGACCTTCAACAAGTTCACCGATCGCCAAGGCGTACCGGCAGGCGTGCGTGATGATCAGGTCCCGACCTACAACAGCTACGATAACGCGGTGCTGTACAACGACTTCGTCGTGTCCAGCCTGATCAAGGACTACGCCAAGACCGACCCCAACGGCTTCCTGCTGTACCTGTCCGACCATGGTGAAGACGTGTTCGACTCCGCCGGCCACGACACACTGGGCCGTAACGAAGGCAAGCCGACCGCGCCGATGTACACCATCCCCTTCATGGCCTGGGCCTCGCCCAAGTGGCGCGAAAGCCATGACTGGAACTTTGCCGGCGACCTGTCGCGTCCCTACAGCAGCTCGCACCTGATTCACAGCTGGGCAGACCTGGCAGGCTTGAGTTTTGACGAGCTGGACCGCAGCAAGAGCCTGGTCAGCGATGACTTCAAGGCCCGGCCGCTGCTGATCGGCGACCCCTATCAAACCCCACGCAAGGCCCTGATCGACTTCAGCCTGATGCAACCCAAGGCACCGACGACCGCAGTCGTGCAGAAATAACCGAAACCCATCAGAAGCCCGCTTTTACAGGGGCTTGATCCAGAATTCCATAGGCCCGTGGGCCGGGTCGAACATGCCGGCGGCAAAGCCGAACTTGGCATAGCTGGCCTGGGCCACGGCATTGCCCTCCAGCACTTCCAGGGTAATCTTGCAGCAACCACGCTGGCGGGCGATGTCCTCAACCTTCTGCAACATCTTCTGGCTCAACCCGAGGCCGCGAAAATCCTTCATGACCGCCACGTCGTGGATGTTCACCAGTGGCCGGCAGGCAAAGGTTGAAAAACCTTCGAAACAATTGACCAGCCCCGCCGGTTCGCCGTTGACGAAAGCCAACACGCTGAAGGCATGAGGGCGCTTGGCCAGTTCCTCAGGCAGGTGCAGCAGCACCTCGGCCGGCAAGGGATGTCCCCCGCCCATCGGGTCCTGCGCATAGCCATTGAGCACATGGCAGATCGCTTCAGCGTGGACCGGGTTGGTGTAGCTGGCTTGCAGTACAAGGATGTCCTTGGCTTCTTCCATGACCTTCCATCTCACTTCGTTAGTGCCGCTGGCTCGACGCCGTCGGCGGGATACAGGTCAGGCTTGCTGACCAAAACGTTGCATTTGCATTTCCTGGAGGCGGCTGAGGGTACGGCGAAACGGGAATTGCAGATAGCCCTCGGTGTACAACTCATCCATCGGCACCGCAGCCGAAAGGCACAACGGCACCTTGCGGTCATAACATTCGTCGACCAGGGCGATGAAGCGCCGTACGCCATCGTCATGGATCGACAACTGCGGCAATTCGCGATCACCGGCCTCGACCCTTTCGACGCCGTCTTCGGTGCCACGGGCAATGCGCCCTTCGCGCTGCTCGGCGCTCAGGCACGGCACGTCACTGAGCAGGATGACGCTGAAGCGGTCGCACAGCGCCATGAAATCCAGCGCCGAGAACGGTTGCTCGCACAGGTCGGGGTAACGGCTCCAGAGCACGCTGTCGCTGGCCTGGACCGGTTCAAGTAGGCGATGACCGACCTCGATCGGCGCACTGCTCGACGCTTGCCCGCAGGTCAACTGGTTGAAGACGTCACCCAGCGGATCAGGTTGCCCGGGATCGCGCAGCCAATAACGCTGCTGTAATTGGCCTGGGTGCTGGCGATGGTCTTGCCAGCCGTTCACCGGCACGACCTGCATATATCGATTGATCGCGGTGATGGTCGGCAGGAAACGCTCACGGTTGTGGCCGTTGGCATAGAGCTCCTCCGGCGGCAGGTTGGAGGTACTGACCATTACCATCCCCAACTCGAACATCACCTGGAACAGGCGTCCGAGGATGATTGCATCGCCAATGTCGTTGACGAACAGTTCGTCGAAACACAGCACCCGTACTTCAGCGCTCAATTCCCGAGCCAGGGCCTGCAAAGGATCCGGCGTCCCTGTGAGCTGGAACGAACGCTGATGCACCCACGCCATGAAATGGTGGAAGTGTTGTCGACGGGCCGGCACCTTGAGGCTTTCATAAAAGCGGTCCATCAGCCAGGTCTTGCCACGTCCCACCGGGCCCCAGAGATAAACGCCCTTGATCGCCTTGCGACCTTCGTGCAACGCCTTGTGGCATTGCTCCAGTGTCATGATGGCCAGTTCCTGGGCCTCGTCCTGGACGAAGCCGTGGTGTTCGATGGCATGCTGCCAGGCACTCAAGGGGGAGTCGAAAGTCATACGGCCCGGGTCCGGAAAACGAAGGTGGGGAGTATGCCATGCGAAACGCTCAGAAGAACCGTGCAGACTGTGGCGAGGGGATTTATCCCCGCTCGGCTGCGAAGCAGACGCCAGGCCTCAAACCGTATGGGCCTGCTTCGCAGTCCAGCGGGGATAAATCCCCTCGCCACAATAGTGTTCACATAACAGGGTGCAGACTGCTAAATCGAGATATCCAACCGGCTGATCTTGCCCTGCTCATCGAGCCGGAAGGTGTAGCGCAACTCCAGCGGGCTGCCGGGGAATGTCCCGGAGATCAGGTTCTGCACCAACACCTTGCCAGTGCGTTGCTGCACATTGAGGACTTCCACACGCGGCTGGAAGCGCCGGGCAGTGTCTTCCATCCATTGGGCGATGGCCTGGGTGCCAACACGGTGCTGGCCTTCATCGAATACGTTGGCATCCTCGGCGAAGAAACGCGTCACCGCCGAACTGTCACGGGCATTGGCCGCCGCAATGTAGCCGGCGATGGCCGGGGCCAGGGAAGAGACGGGATTGGACATGGTACGGCTCCTTGTTTTATCGATCTGGCACCATGCTAGAACAGCGTTGTGTCAGTTTTTGTCAGGAGTGAACCGTCCGCTTTCGTCCAGCTTCATCAGCGCGAACCAGTCGCGCAGCAAGTCGCTGCGGCGGCCCGGATAGCGCTCGCCCTGCTCGGTGGCAGAGGCAATCCGGTCAGTGCGAAAAGTCCGATAGGCGCCGCGCAATTCGCACCAGGCCACCACCACCCGCGCCTCATTGAAAAAGCCCAGGGCCAGCGGCCAGATCAAGCGTTGGCTCGGGGTCTTGTTCACGTCGGCGTAATCGATGTGCAGCTTGGCCTGGGCGCGAATGGCCTGGCGGTACACATTCAGTTCCACCGTGTTCTGCGGATAGCCATAACCCGGTGGGCCGGGCAGCACCGTGGGGTTGCGCAAAGCGTCTCGCACATCGGGGGCCAGCACTGCAGCGACCTTCGCCAGGGCGTCGGCGGCTGCCTTGCCCAACACCTCGTCGGCGCGCTGATCGACGTAGCGCAAGCCCAGCACAATGGCCTCGATTTCATCGGCGGTGAACATCAGTGGCGGCAGGAACAGTCCGCTGCGCAAGACATAACCAATGCCCGCTTCACCCTGGATCGGCGCACCAAGGGCGGTGAGTTCGGCGATGTCGCGGTACAAGGTACGCTCGGAAACGTTCAGTTCTCCCGCCAATGTCGCAGCGGTGACCGGGCAACGCTTGCCCCGCAAGACTTGCAGCAAAGTGAGCAACCGAGAGGTACGCGACACGATGGGCTATCCAGAAGAAAAAAGTTGACGCAGATTAGCAGAGGCTGGTGTCAGAAACTGTCAGGAGCCACACGCCGACGCTCGCCCGGCAACCTACTGGAACCGGACATTGTGGCGAGGGGATTTATCCCCGCTGGGGCGCGAAGCGGCCCCCAGAAGAGATGATTCAATCCGATCCGACTGTTTTGGGATTCAGGTTTTTGGGACTGCTTCGCAGTCCAGCGGGGATAAATCCCCTCGCCACAAGCACCTGTGGGGTATCGTGCTCAATCGCTTCCGGTTTTTTTCATTCGTTGAGAGTCAATCCATGCGCAGAATCCTCGGCCTTTCCGTTTTCCTGATACTGCTCAGCCTGAGTGCCTGCGCCCTCTTCCCGCACCGGGACCCGCTGAACATCGATGTGGTCGGCATCGAACCCTTGCCCAACCAGGGCCTGGAGGTGCGTTTCGCCGTGAAACTGCGCGTGCAGAACCCCAACGAAACCACGATCGACTACAACGGCGTGGCGCTGGACCTGGAGGTCAACGGCCGTACGCTGGCAACGGGGGTCAGTGACCAGAGCGGTTCGATCCCGCGCTTTTCCGAGGCGATCCTCAGTGTCCCGGTGAGCATTTCGGCGTTTTCGGTGTTGCGCCAGACCTTGGGCCTGAGCCAGACCCAAAGCCTGGACAACCTGCCCTATGTGCTCAAGGGCAAGCTCGCCGGCGGCGTATTCGGCACCCTGCGCTTCGTTGACCGCGGAACCCTCGACCTGCCGGGCTCCGCCGCCAACTGGTGAATCACGCCGTGAAACGCACGCCGGGCTTGGCACGCTCATCCACCACCAACTCGAACACATCTGGCCTGGCGTAATGCCCCACCACGTCATAGTCGTAACGCGCCCGCACCAGCTCATCGGTGTCGATTTCGGCAATCAGTAGCCCCGCCGTGTCCTTCAGCGGCCCCGCGAGTACATCGCCCATGGGGCCGACAATCACACTGCCCCCGGCAATCAGCGGCCGCTCGGCCGGCCAGTGCGCGACCTCGATACCCAGGGCCTGCGGCGAGGCCTGGACCTGGCAGGCACTGACCACAAAACAGCGACCTTCGTGGGCGATATGACGCATGGTCACCTGCCACATCTCCCGCTCATCCACCGTCGGCGCACACCAGACGTCCACCCCTTTGGCGTACATCGCGGTGCGCAGCAGCGGCATCATGTTTTCCCAGCACACCGCCGCGCCGACCCGACCGACCTGGCTGTCGATCACGGGCAAGGTCGAGCCGTCGCCCTTGCCCCAGATCAGCCGCTCGGTGCCGGTGGGCATCAACTTGCGGTGCCGGGCCACCAGGCCCGCATCGGGTTCGAAATACAGCGCGGTGCAGTACAAGGTGCTGCCGACACGCTCGATGACGCCCAGCACCAGGCTCGCCCCGGTACGCGCTGAAAGCCCGGCCAGCGCTTCGGTTTCAACGCCGGGCACGTCAATGGCATTGGCAAAATAGCGGGCAAACGCCTCGCGTCCCTCCGGCAACCGGTAACCCAGTTGAGTCCCGAACGCTTCGCCCTTGGGATAGCCACCCAGCAGCGCTTCTGGCATCACCACCAGGCGCGCGCCAGCCTCGCGAATGGCTTCTTCGTAGGAAAGGATCTGTGCCAGGGTCTCGCCCTTGCCGCCAGGCAACGAGCCGATCTGCAGGGCAGCCACAATGGATTTGGGCATGGTTTTTCAACTCCTTGATCATCAGGTGTTGCCGATTCTCAAGCAGCGGCCGATCATGAATAAAGCCCAGAACGCTGCTAAATGATATGAACCTTATGAATATCGCCGACATCGACCTCAATCTGCTCAAGACCTTCGAAGCCCTGCATGACGAATCCAGCGCCAGCCGCGCCGCCGTACGCCTGGGCGTGACCCAGTCGGCCATCAGCGCAGCGCTGCGCAGGCTTCGCGGTTTGTATGACGATCAATTATTCGTGCGTACCGGCCGGGGCCTGGCGCCGACGCTGCGGGCCAACCAGCTCAAGCCGGTGATCAGCGAAGCACTGGATAAATGCCGCCAGAGCCTGGCGATGGTCGACCCGGATGCCAGCCATTACGAAGGCCGCTCGGTCATCGTCGGCCTGTCGGATGATTTCGAGATTGCCCATGGGCGACGCTTGATCGAAGAAGTGGCCGACCGAGCGCCGGGCCTGCGCTTGATTTTCCGCCAGACCCACAGCCAGATCGTCGGCCGGGCCCTGATGGAGCGCGAACTTGACCTGGCGATCACGGCGGGCGGTTTCGCCCAGCGGTTGCTCAGCCGCCAGGTGTTGGGCGAAGGCGATTACGCCTGCCTCCTGGACCCGGCGAGCCTGGCGCAGGGCCAACAATCCCTCAGCCTGGAGGCGTTCGTGGCCCGTGAACATCTGCTGGTGTCTTCAGGTGGTTTCATCGGTATCACCGACGAAGGGCTGGCCGGGCTTGGCCTGAGCCGGCGAGTCTGTGCCTCGACCACCCACTTTGCCGCGTTGCCGTTCCTGCTCAAGGGCAGCCAAGCCGTGGCGACGATTCCGGCCCATGCCGCCCGGGCCATCGCCGACCTCAGCGGCCTGGCCTTGCTGCCCTGCCCCCTGGCCTTGCCCCGCTACCCTATCGAACTGGGATGGCGAACCCACACGCAAATGGAGCCGGCAGTGCTCAAGGTTCGCGAGGCCATTACGGCAACATTCACCTAAGGCTTACTTGTTGGCAGCCATCAGTCGATTGACTTCACTGCGTACCATGTTGGCGTACTCCGGCGGCGACATGCCGTCCAGTTCGGCACGCACCCACTCGGCCCACTTGCCCTTGCGTTTGGAGCGCTCGCCGAACAAGCGGGCAGCATCGCCCTTGGCTTTGCCCAGGTTGTTTTGCCACAGTTCAAAAAGTCGGGATTTTTCGTCTTCCAGCGCGGCGCGCTCGGCCAGGGGCTTGTCAGCCAGATTGAAGCTCATGGGAATTACCTGTTGCGTAAATAGGCGCCATCTTACACCTTGCAGGGAAACGTCTTAACCACGATTTGTGATGGGCTGCGCCGACAAGGCCAAACGTTGCAACTTTTGCACAAGCGCAGCACTCCATTGATCAATGCCATCATCAGCAAGGAGTACTTCAATGGCCCGTAAAAGCACCGTGCAAGCGAATGGAGAGCAAATCAAGGATCAAGCCTTCAGCGAACTGAAGGCGTTGATCGAAGAATCGGAGAAGCTGCTCAAAAGCAGTGCCTCGCTGGTGGGCGAAGATGCTGAAAACCTGCGCGACCAGATCTCCCAGAAACTGCAACAAGCGCTTGATTCGGTTGCCAGCGCACGGGAGCGCACCCGCCCCATGGTCGACGCCACTGAAGTCTATATTGGCGGCCACCCCTGGCAGACCGTGGCGATTTCCGCCGGTTTCGGGCTGGTGGTGGGTTTGTTGCTAGGACGGCGTTAACCATCACAAACCAGCCCCCGAACCTCATGGAGGAGCGGCGAGCTTGCTCGCGATGACGGTGTGTCAGAGAACCTCTCTGCTACTAAGCCACCGCTATCGCGAGCAAGCTCGCTCCCACAGGAGTTTGTGGATGAGTCCGCCATTTATGCACATCCACAAGGTCTCGCTTTAAGCCACAGGTCCCGCCCGCAAAATCGACGCATCCTCCCCGCGATACAACGCCTCCACCTTCCCCGCCCGCCACTGCAACACCGCCCGTTGGTTGATCGAGCCCTTGTCAGTGATTTCACCGCGGTCGATGGACGCCGGTTCATCGAGCAAGGCGATCCATTCCACGCGACTGGCGTTGCCGCTGGCTTCACGGTTCAGGCGTCGCAGCCAGTCGGCGAACCATTGGCGCACCGTCGGGCTGGCAAGAACCTGGGCGTCACTGGCGTCCCCGCCCAGGCCTGACAAGCGCCGGCATTCAGCAAGCCGTGGGAACACCAGCGCCCCCAGGCACTCGCGATCCGGTGCGGTAATCACCAGGTCCTGGACGTAGGGCGTGCCCTCCAGCACCGCCCGATTGCGCAACGGCCCGACACTGACGAAGACACCGGAAGACAATTTGAAATCCTCGGCGATCCGCCCATCGAACATCAGCCCCAGTTGCGGATTGCTGGCGTCGGCCAGCTTGATCGCATCTCCCGAACAGTAGAAACCATCCTCGTCGAATACCTCGGCAGTTTGCTGCGGCGAGCGCCAGTAGCCGGGCATGATGTGCGGCCCGCGAAAACGCCCTTCGAACTTGCCGTCCACCGGCACCAGGCGCACCTCGCAGCCAGGCGCTGGAAGGCCGATGTAGCCAGCCATGGACAACGGCCCGGTGGTGAAGGTGCAGGACGGCGCCGCCTCGGTCATGCCCAGGCCCGCCATCATGCGGATACGTTCGCCGCAATGCTGTTCGGCGACCTTGTCGAGCCGGTCCCAGGTGCTTTGGGACAAGCCCGCCGCCGCAAAGAAGAACAGGCTGATGCGTTTGAAGAATCGCTCGCGCAATTCATCGTCCTGCTCCAGGGCGTTGACCAGTTCCTCCCAGCCCTTGGGCACGGTCAGGTAGGCGGTAGGCGAGATTTCCTTGAGGTTGCGCAGGGTTTCGGCGAAGCCCTGGGCGGTGGGTTTGCCGTCGTCCAGGTAGAACGTGCCGCCGTTGTACAACACGATGCCAACGTTGTGGCTGCCACCGAACGTGTGGTTCCACGGCAACCAGTCCACCAGCACCGGCGGCGCCTCGCCGAACACCGGAAAGGTCTGCAGCAGCATCTGCTGATTGGCGCAAAGCATACGCTGGGTGGTGATCACCGCCTTGGGCAGCTTGGTGGAGCCTGAGGTAAACAGGAACTTGGCGATGCTGTCCGGGCCGGTGGCAGCGAACGCCTGCTCGGCCTCGGCGCCGCCGGGTTGGACCAGCAGGCTGGCGAAGCTTGTCCTCGACCGGCCGGCTATCTCGCCACGCACTGTGATCAAGGGCACGTCCGCCGGCAATACGGCAGTGATTGCGCGCTCGAACGGTGCGGCTTCACTGACAAACACCAGCCCTGGCTGCAACAGATCGCAGACGTGACGCAGCTTGGCGAAATCCTGGGACAGCAATGAATAGGCCGGCGAAACCGGGCAATAGGGAATACCGGCGTACATCGCGCCGAGGGCCATTTGCAGGTGCTCGATGTCGTTGCCGGAAAGCAGCGCCAAGGGTTTTTCCGCTGACAAACCGTAACCGAGCAGGCTTTGGGCGATGGCTCGGACACTGTCGAGCATTTGGGCATAACTGACTCGACGCCAGTCACCGCCGGCTTCACGGGCAGCGATAAACGTCTGCTCCGGGCGCACCTTGGCCCAGTGCACCAGGCGCTCGAGCAACCGCGCTGGCAGCGGGGCCAAGGGCTCCAGGGAGCGCATGTGCAAGATGCCACGCTCTTCCCGGACTTCCACGGCAGGATGACCAATCGATACCTGGCGATACCGCCCGGCCTCGGGTCGGGAGGACGATCTGGACTCGGAACTCACGTACATTTCCTCCACCAAGGCACACTCGGGTCGCGATGCGAGCGGAGCGTGGCAGCACCAGGCTGCGGCCTTGTCATTATTATTCTGGCCTGCATCGGGGCGACGGCGTTCAAGGCTCGACCGCCCGCGATGCGACGGGTTTCAGATCGGGTAATGCCGGGGACCGTTCTGCAAAGTCACCCAACGCAGCTGGGTGAAATGCTCGATGGACGCCTTGCCGCCAAAGCTGCCGTAACCGCTGGACTTGACCCCACCGAAAGGCATCTGCGCCTCGTCGTGCACGGTCGGCCCGTTGATGTGGCAAATGCCCGACTCGACCCGCTGGGCCAAGGCCAGCGCACGGGTGGTATCGCGGCTGAAAATGGCGGCCGACAGGCCGAACTCGGAATCGTTGGCCAGGCGCAGCAGCTCTTCATCGCCGTCACCGCGCAGCAACACGGCCACCGGCCCGAAGGACTCTTCGCGGTACAGGCGCATCTGCGCAGTGACGCCGTCGAGCAACGTCGGCTGCAGGATGCTGCCTTCCAACTGCCCCCCCGTGACCAGCGTTGCGCCTTTGGCCAGGGCATCGTCGATCAGCCCCTTGATGCGTTGGCCGGCACTGACGTCGACCAACGAGCCCAGTACCGAATCGCCGGCCGCCGGATCACCAGCGCGCAGGGTGGCGATCTTGGCGGCCAAGCGGGCGATGAACTCATCCGCCACACGGGCATCGACGATCAGTCGCTCGGTGGACATGCAGATCTGGCCTTGGTTGAAGTAAGCGCCAAAGGCCGCCGCTTGCACCGCGGCGTCCAGGTCGGCGTCGTCCAGCACCAGCAGCGGCGCCTTGCCACCCAGTTCCAGCAAGGCCGGCTTGAGGTGGCGCGCCGACAGTTCGCCGACGATGCGTCCGACATGGGTCGAACCGGTGAAATTGACCCGACGCACCGCCGGGTTGGCAATCAATCGCTCGACAATGGCCGGCGCATCCGCCGGTGCGTTACAGATCACGTTGACCACGCCGTCACCCAGCCCTGCGTCCTGCAACACCTGGCCGATCAGCCGGTGCACTGCCGGGCTTATTTCAGAAGCCTTGAGCACCACGGTGTTACCGCAAGCCAGGGGCATGGCGATGGCGCGGGTGGCGAGAATCACCGGAGCGTTCCAAGGGGCGATGCCCAGCACCACGCCGCAAGGCTGACGCAGGGCCATGGCGAAACTGCCAGGCACGTCCGAAGGAATGATTTCGCCATTGATCTGGGTCGTCATGGAAGCGGCTTCGCGCAGCATGTTCGCCGCCAGGTGCACGTTGAAACCGTACCAATTGGCCATGGCACCGGTCTCGCCGGCAGCAGCGACGAATTCACTGCTGCGGGCCTGCAACTGCTCGGCCGCACGCAACAGCCGCGTCCGGCGTTCGTTAGGCGCCAATGCGGCCCAGGCGGGAAACGCCGCTTGGGCAGCAGCTACCGCGGCATCGGCATCTTCCAGAGTGGCGGCGGCCACGCGAGACACCACCTCACCCGTCACCGGGTTGCAGCGTTCGAAGGTCCGGCCGTCACGGGCCGGGCACGACTGGCCGCCAATCAACAGGGGCACGTCCAGCATGGTGATTCCTCTTTATTGTCTTTATCGGGAATACATCGCAGCGGTGTAACAGTAGCGCCAGGGCGGCGCAGCGAACAGCGGGATGCGGCCCGCCATTCGCCGGTCGATTCAGCGCTTATAGGTTTGCAAGCCAGGCTTGATGCTCTTGTCGTCCAGAAACTGCTTCATGCCCTGCTCGCGGCCACCTTCGGTGTCGAGCAGGCGCGACTGATCGAGCTTGGCGTACAGGTAATCCTCGTTCTGCTCCCAGGTCAGCTCGCGGCAGCGCTTGAAACCATGCTTGGCGGCCCGCAGCACCACCGGGTTCTTCTCCAGCAGGTTGCGCGCCAGCGCCACGGTGACTTCACGCAGCTGCGCCAGGGGCACGCTTTCGTTGACCAAGCCCATTTCGGCGGCTTTTTGCCCGCCGAATGTCTTGCCGGTCATGATGTAGTACAGCGACTGGCGATGGCCCACGGTATCGGCCATGGCCTTGCTGACGAGGTTGCCCGGCGGGATGCCCCAGTTGATTTCCGAGAGACCGAAGGTCGCTTCGTCGGCGCAGATCGCCAGGTCGCACGCCACCAGCGGACTGAAACCGCCACCAAAGCACCAGCCGTTGACCATGGCGATGGTTGGCTTGGCATACATGCGCAGCAGCTTCCATTGCCATTGCGACGCTTCGCGACGGATTTTTTCCTGGAGGATTTCCGGCCCCGCATCCACTTCGCGGAAATATTCCTTGAGGTCCATGCCTGCGGTCCAGGCGTCACCGGCCCCGGTCAGCACCAATACGCCAGCGGCCGGATCCTGCTCCAAGGTCTCGAGCACGTCGATCATCTCGCGGTTGAGGGTCGGGCTCATGGCGTTGCGCTTTTCCGGGCGATTGAGGGTGACCCAGGCGATGCCCTCCTCGATATCGACCTTGACTGTTTTCCAGCGACCTTCGTAATTACTCATGATGCGTGCTCTCTTGTTCTTGGCTGAAGATGATCAAAAACTAAACCGGAAAAATAGTTATGTCAATTAACTATTAATCGATTTATCTGTCTTTTCCCGGGCCTGGATCGAAGGTTACAAATCTCGAATCTGCGCAAGCCCATAGCCAGGGCGTCGCAACCCCGGCAAACTGGATAGCCTTGTTAACCACTTACCTTGAGGAAGTTCACTTCGATGGCCAAGTCTTCCAAGCTTGCCGAACCCGCCGAGCCCCTGGCCGCCGGTACCGACGCGCAAGCGCCGCTGGACTCCGCACTGGATGACCTGATCGGTTACGCCCTGCGCCGCGCCCAGTTGAAACTGTTCCAGAACCTGATTGGCCGGCTCGCCGTCCACGATCTGCGCCCTGCCCAGTTCTCGGCCCTGGCAATCATCGACCAGAATCCCGGCCTGATGCAGGCTGACCTGGCCAAGGCCCTGACGATCGAGCCACCGCAAGTGGTGCCGCTGCTGAACAAGTTGGAAAGCCGGGCCCTGGCCGTGCGCGTGCGGTGCAAGCCGGATAAACGCTCCTACGGGATCTTCCTGAGCAAGACTGGCGAAACCTTGCTCAAGGAACTCAAGCAAATCGCCGCGCAGAGTGACCTGGATTCCACGGCGACCCTTTCAGGGGCTGAGCGTGAGGAGTTGCTGCGGTTGTTGAAGAAGGTTTACCAATAAAGGACACCGCTCCCCTGTGGCGAGGGAGCTTGCTCCCGCTGGGG
>NZ_FMTR01000012.1:0-159327 GCF_900100135.1 Pseudomonas sp. NFACC05-1
ATAATCTGTTGACTAGCAGTCTGACTCCACAAGCACCCACACGAATTGCTTGATTCAGTTGTTAAAGAGCGGCTGGCTGAGTCTTTCGTCTCAACCGAGGCGCGCATTCTACAGCGCCCCGTGTATCTGTCAAGCGGTTATTTTCAGAAGTTTTCAAAGTTTCCTTTTCAACTTCAACCACTTGCGCTTTCGATCTCTCGTTAGCGGGAGGCGAATTCTACAGCGTTACTCGCTGCTGTCAACACCTCTTTTTCACCGCTTTCGACCGAGAAGATCGAACCGCCGATAGAGCCAAACAACACCGCTCCACCTGCTCCTTCCGGGCTTCGATAAACTGAAGCCCTGCACCCTCGAAACCTACTTAACTCACTGAATCTCAAGGAGTTTTCCGTTTCGACTGCGCCGGAAGTGGGGCGAATTATAGACTTCCAGAATCTGCCGTCAACACCTATTTTCACAATTTTGTCACATCAGTCAAAAAGCCCCGCAAACACAGAGGCCGGCGCCCAAGGGCGCCGGCCTCTTCACTTACCGGTTACAAGCTGGGGAACGCAAACTGCGAAGCCTCATGGCTGGCACGCTGCGGCCAACGCTGGGTAATCGCTTTGCGACGGGTATAGAAACGCACGCCGTCCGGGCCGTAGGCGTGCAGGTCGCCGAACAGTGAGCGCTTCCAGCCGCCAAAGCTGTGATAGGCAACCGGCACCGGTAATGGAACGTTGACGCCCACCATGCCGACTTCGATCTCATCGCAGAACAACCGCGCCGCCTCGCCATCGCGCGTAAAGATGCAGGTGCCGTTGCCATACTCATGATCGTTGATCAACTGCATCGCCTCTTCCAGGCTGTTGACCCGGACGATGCACAGCACCGGCCCAAAGATCTCTTCCTTGTAGATGCGCATCTCGGGGGTCACACGATCGAACAGGCAGCCACCGAGGAAGAAGCCCTCCTCATGCCCCGTCACACTCAAGCCGCGACCATCGACAATCAGCGAGGCACCCGCCGCCACACCCTCTTCTATATAGCCACTGACCTTGTCCCGGTGCTGCCCCGTCACCAACGGCCCCATGTCCAGCCCACAGGATGTACCGGCGCCAATCTTCAGCGCCTTGATCTGCGGCACCAACTTGGACACCAGCGCATCCGCCACCTGGTCGCCGACACACACCGCCACCGAAATCGCCATGCAGCGTTCACCGCACGAACCGTACGCCGCGCCCATCAGTGCGCTGACGGCATTGTCCAGGTCGGCATCCGGCATCAGCACCGCATGGTTCTTCGCCCCGCCCAGTGCCTGGACGCGTTTGCCACGCCGCGTGCCCTCGGCATAGATGTATTCGGCAATCGGTGTCGAACCGACAAAACTCAATGCCTTCACTTCCGGCGCTTCGATCAGTGCGTCCACGGCGGCCTTGTCGCCATGCACAACGCTCAACACACCTTTGGGCAAACCGGCTTCCAACAGCAACTGGGCGATCAGCAATGTCGAACTTGGGTCACGCTCGGATGGTTTGAGGATGAAGCAGTTACCGCAAACGATCGCCAGCGGATACATCCACAGCGGCACCATCGCCGGAAAGTTGAACGGCGTGATGCCCGCCACCACGCCCAGAGGCTGGAAGTCTGACCAGGCGTCGATGTTCGGTCCTACGTTACGGCTGTATTCGCCCTTCAGGATTTCCGGCGCTGCGCAGGCGAATTCGACGTTCTCGATGCCACGCTTGAGCTCACCGGCCGCGTCTTCCAGTGTCTTGCCGTGTTCTTCACTGATCAACTGGGCGATACGCGACTCGTTTTGCTCCAGCAATTGCTTGAAACGAAACATCACCTGTGCACGCTTGGCCGCAGGTGTATTGCGCCAAGCCGGGAAAGCCGCCTTCGCGGCGTCGATGGCCTGCTGGATGGTCGCGCGATCAGCCAACGGTACTTTATGGATGGCCTGGCCAGTGGAAGGGTTGAACACATCGGCGGTGCGAGCGCTGTCGCTCAGCAATTCGCCATTGATCAAATGCGGGATGAGGCTCATGGGGACTCCAGAATTATCCACAGGCGCCCGTGAACGGACGCCTGTTATTGAAAGCTATATGGAAGAACGGATCAGTCGAGCTTGTTCAGCACTTCACCGACCGCGTCGAACAGGCGATCCAGGTCCTGCGGCTTGCTGTTGAACGTCGGCCCGAACTGCAGGGTGTCGCCGCCGAACCGCACATAGAACCCGGCTTTCCACAACGCCATGCCGGCCTCGAATGGACGCACGATGGCATCGCCGTCGCGCCCGGCGATCTGGATCGCGCCGGCCAGGCCATAGTTACGAATGTCGATGACGTTCTTCGCGCCCTTCAAACCGTGCAACGCGTTCTCGAAATGCGGGGCAATTTCGGCCACGCTCTGTACCAGGTTTTCCTTCTGCAGCAGGTCCAGCGCCGCCAGGCCCGCCGCGCAGGCCACCGGGTGAGCCGAGTAGGTGTAGCCGTGGGGAAACTCCACCGCGTACTCAGGCGTCGGCTGGTTCATGAACGTCTGGTAGATCTCGGAGCTGGCAATCACTGCGCCCATGGGGATCGCGCCATTGGTGACTTGCTTGGCGATGCACATCAGGTCGGGGGTCACACCAAAGCTGTCGGCACCGAACATCGAACCGGTGCGGCCGAAACCGGTGATCACTTCGTCGAACACCAGCAGGATGCTGTGCTGGTCGCAGATTTCCCGCAGACGCTTGAGATAACCCTCTGGCGGAACCAGCACGCCAGCCGACCCGGCCATCGGTTCGACGAACACCGCCGCGATGTTGGAAGCATCGTGCAGCTCGATCAGCTTCAACAGCTCATCAGCCAAGGCGATGCCACCCTCTTTTGGCATGCCACGGGAATAGGCATTGCTGGCCAGCAAGGTGTGCGGCAAGTGGTCGACGTCCATCATGGCCTGGCCGAACAGTTTGCGGTTGCCGTTGACACCGCCGAGGCTGGTGCCCGCGATGTTCACGCCGTGATAGCCACGAGCACGACCAATCATCTTGGTCTTGGTCGCCTGCCCCTTGAGACGCCAGTAGGCGCGGACCATCTTCACCGCGGTATCGGCGCACTCGGAGCCGGAGTCGGTAAAGAACACATGATTGAGATTGCCCGGGGTCAGGCTGGTGATTTTTTCCGCCAGTTGGAACGACAGCGGATGGCCGTACTGGAACCCCGGCGAGTAATCGAGGGTGCCCAGCTGCTTGGCGACCGCTTCCTGGATTTCCTTGCGGGTGTGCCCGGCGCCGCATGTCCACAGGCCCGACAACGAGTCGTACACCTTGCGCCCCTTGTCATCCACTAGCCAACTGCCTTCGGCAGCGACGATCAGGCGCGGATCGCGCTGGAAATTGCGGTTGGCGGTGTAAGGCATCCAGTGGGCATCCAGCTTGAGCTGGCTGGCCAGGGAACCGGCAGCGTGTTCGGGCATGTTCATCGACAAAACCTCGCAGGTCATAAGCGACAGGGGATCGAAAGCGTTCTTGCAGCTAAGTTGCCACGACGATAAAGTCGGTGAAATCCAACTTTTGTAACCTTCAGTCGGCGGATCACTAAACTATGAGCGCTCGTCGTCCCGATCCACTGGCCCAGGTCAGCGACTTTGATATTCGCCTGCTGCGCATTTTCCGCAGCGTGGTGGAATGTGGTGGTTTCTCCGCAGCGGAAACCGTGCTTGGCATCGGCCGGTCGGCCATCAGCCAGCAGATGAGCGACCTCGAACAACGTCTCGGCCTGCGCCTGTGCCAACGCGGGCGCGCGGGGTTTTCCCTGACCGAGGAAGGTCGCGAGGTGTATCAATCGGCGTTGCAGCTATTGAGCGCGCTGGAAAGCTTTCGCACCGAGGTTAACGGCTTGCACCAGCATCTGCGCGGCGAACTGACCATCGGCCTGACCGACAACCTGGTCACCCTGCCCCACATGCGCATCACCCACGCTTTGGCACAGTTGAAGGAACGCGGGCCCGACGTGCAGATCCAGATTCGCATGATCGCCCCCAACGAAGTCGAGCAAGGCGTGCTCGACGGGCGTTTGCATGTCGGCGTAGTTCCCCAGGCCAGTGCCCTGTCCGGGCTGGAATATCAACCGCTGTACAGTGAACGATCGCTGCTGTACTGCGCGGTCGGGCATCCGCTGTTTTATGTCGATGACCAGCAACTTGAGGACGCTCGCCTCAACAGCCAGGACGCCATCGCGCCGACCTTCCGCCTGCCAGCCGAAATACAGGCCCATTACCAGGCGCTCAATTGCACCGCGAGCGCATCGGACCGCGAAGGCATGGCGTTCCTGATCCTCACCGGACGCTACATCGGTTACTTGCCCGATCACTACGCCAGCCTCTGGGTCCAGCAAGGTCGGCTGCGGGCCTTGAAGCCCTCGGCACGTTTCTATGACCTGAGCCTGGCGTCGGTCACCCGCAAGGGGCGTCGGCCTCATCTGGTGCTGGAGAGTTTTCTTGAAAGCCTGGCGGCCACCCGTTAACCCTTTTGCTCTTTGTGGGAGCTTGCTCGCGATAGCGGTGATTCAGTCAATAAAGATGTGACAGATCCACTGCTATCGCGAGCAAGCTCGCTCCCACAGGTGTTTAGTCGGGCTTTTAGTGTGATGGCACTTGTCGGATTGATGCCGGTGCGCTATCAACGCATTTGCTTGCCCACAGACCCTGCTCGGAAACGCTCATGACCTTTGAAGTCCCTGCCCACGGTGGCAAGCCCACCAGTCGCATTCGTCAAAAGAACGAAGAGACGATCCTCAAGGCTGCCGAAGATGAATTCGCCCGTCACGGGTTCAAAGGCACCAGCATGAATGCCATCGCCCTGAAGGCCGGGCTGCCCAAGGCGAACCTGCATTATTACTTCACCAATAAACTCGGGTTGTACGTGGCGGTGCTGAGCAACATCATCGAATTGTGGGACAGCACCTTCAACACCCTCACCGCCGAGGATGATCCGGCCGAAGCCTTGACCCGCTATATCCGCGCCAAGATGGAGTTCTCTCGTCGCCAACCCCAGGCGTCGCGGTTGTTTGCCATGGAAGTGATCAGCGGTGGCGAATGCCTGAGCGAGTATTTCAACCAGGATTATCGCACCTGGTTCAATGGTCGGGCGGCCGTATTCCAAGCCTGGATCGATGCCGGCAAGATGGACCCGATCGACCCGGTTCACCTCATTTTCCTGTTGTGGGGCAGTACCCAGCATTACGCTGACTTCGCCACCCAGATCTGTCGCGTGACCGGTCGCAGCAAGTTGACCAAGCAGGACATGGTCGAGGCTGGCGATAACCTGATCCGCATCATTCTCAAGGGCTGCGGCCTGACACCTGCCCTCTAAGATCGCCATGCCCTTTACCCTTGCCGGCTTTTGCGAATACCGCGAAGAAATTCGCAAAAGCCGCTTCATCACGTTCGCCGCGCCCAT
Organism: Pseudomonas sp. NFACC05-1; assembly: GCF_900100135.1. Taxonomy (NCBI): domain Bacteria; kingdom Pseudomonadati; phylum Pseudomonadota; class Gammaproteobacteria; order Pseudomonadales; family Pseudomonadaceae; genus Pseudomonas; species Pseudomonas sp. NFACC05-1. The sequence goes on from NZ_FMTR01000012.1 coordinate 5,429, forward strand.
CAGCAGCCCCGCCGACGCCCAGGCCTTTATCGACCAGCACAGCGACCTGAATGCCTCGCACAATTGCTGGGCCTGGAAACTCGGCGACCAATACCGCAGCAACGACGATGGCGAGCCGGGAGGCACCGCCGGGCGGCCGATCCTGGCCGCGATCGAAGCACAAGCCTGCGATCAGGTCGCGGTGCTGGTGATCCGCTGGTACGGCGGGATTCAACTGGGCACGGGCGGGCTGGCCCGGGCTTATGGCGGCGGCGCGAACAAATGCCTGCAAAACGCCGAGAAAATCGAATTGATCAGTCGCGTAGCGTTGCGCTGTTCCTGCGGCTTCGCCGAACTGGCCCTGGTGAAACTGCGCGTCGCCGAATGCGACGGGTTGGTCAATGAAGAACGCTTTACGGCCAATGGCGTCGACCTTCAACTGGCCGTGGGTGAAGCGCAGATCGAAACATTACAAACGCACCTGGCCGACCTGAGTCGCGGCCGGATTCTGCTGGCACGTTGAGATCATCCTGCGACCTTTCAGGGCGCCCGCAATCGTTCAACTTGCCCACATCCACTGTGGGCCCGACTGTGGATAACCTGAGCAAATCCCTCTGTAACCCTTCTGTCATGCGGGTTTCAGAGAGTTGCTCATTTTTCAGCCAAAGTCCCGTCGAACCGACAAATCCATCCATAAAACAAACGCTTGCGGCGGTTTATCACCTTTAGAAGAAAGCCCCGCAGTGCTTATGCCCGAGTTTCCGGCTTGCACACAATAACTGTGGAGCAACCTGTGGATAACCCGTTCATGGCTCCTGCTACCCCAAGGAGGGCATGGCTCGCAGCCGCTTGCTCAATTTTTAACCACCCATTTCAGGGCAAACCGATGCCAGCGCAAAACTTGCGCGCTCCAAACCGGTGCAGAATTTTCCTATGGCAGATGCCCAGGCTACCTGCAAAGAGCCTTGGCGGCGCGGGCCGAGGCGATTTCCTGACCTGATGGCCAGGAAATTGCTTTATCCACAGGCATTCCTGTCCATCGGACCGAGCCTGTCATGTCCAACCTCGACTCCATCGCGCGCCTGCAATTGCGCAACATCAGCAAACGCTACCCCGGTTGCCTGGCCAACGACGCCATCGACCTGAGCATCCAACCCGGCGAGATCCACGCCCTGCTCGGGGAAAACGGTGCGGGTAAAAGCACCCTGATGAAGATTATCTACGGCGTCACCCCTGCCGATTCGGGCGAGGTGATCTGGCAAGGCCAGCGCGTCAACCTGCGCAACCCGGCCCAGGCCCGCAGCCTGGGAATCGGCATGGTGTTCCAGCATTTCTCGTTGTTCGAAACGCTCACCGTTGCGCAAAACATTGCCTTGGCAATGGGCGCGGCAGCCGGTACGCCGGCGCAGCTGGAACCCCGGATCCGCGAGGTTTCCCGGCGCTACGGCATGGCGCTGGAGCCGCAGCGGCTGGTCCACAGCCTGTCGATTGGCGAGCGGCAACGGGTGGAAATCATTCGCTGCCTGATGCAGGACATTCGTCTGCTGATTCTCGACGAACCAACCTCGGTGCTCACGCCCGTTGAAGCCGAAGAGCTGTTCGTGACCCTGCGCCGCCTGGCGAGCGAGGGCTGCAGCATCTTGTTTATCAGCCACAAGCTTGGGGAAGTGCGAGCGTTGTGCCACAGCGCCACGGTGCTGCGCGCAGGACGGGTGTCGGGGCATTGCACCCCGGCGCATTGCTCGGACCGGGAGTTGGCGCAACTGATGGTCGGCGAAGCGGCCGGGCTGATCACGGATTATCCCAAGGTCTGCGCCGACAAAGCCTTCCTGCAGATCAACAAGCTGTCCTGGCACAACCCGGACCCGTTCGGCTGCTCGTTGCGGGAAATCGACCTGGAGGTGCGCAGCGGCGAAATCGTCGGCATCGCCGGGGTGGCGGGCAATGGCCAGGACGAATGGCTGGCGTTGCTCAGCGGAGAGACTCCGCTTGCCCGCCCGCAAGGCGAAACGATCCGATTCGACGGGCAACCCGTGGCTCATCTACGCCCCGACGCCCGTCGCCGGCTCGGGCTGGCATTTGTCCCCGCCGAGCGCCTGGGCCATGGCGCCGTGCCGCAATTGAGCCTGGCGGATAACGCCTTGCTCAGCGCTTTCCAACAGGGCCTGGTCAGCCACGGACTGATTCGCCGCAGCAAGGTCGAACACCTGGCCGAGGAGATCATCCGTCGCTTTGGCGTGAAGACACGCGACACCAAAACCCCGGCACGCAGCCTTTCGGGGGGCAACCTGCAGAAATTCATTCTTGGCCGGGAAATCCTGCAACAGCCGAAGCTGCTGGTGGCCGCTCACCCGACCTGGGGCGTGGACGTCGGCGCGGCGGCGACCATCCATCGCGCCCTGATTGCCCTGCGCGACGCAGGCGCGGCGATTCTGGTGATCTCCGAAGACCTCGACGAACTGTTCCAGATCAGCGATCGCCTCGGCGCCTTGTGCGGCGGGCGTCTGTCGGCCTTGAGACCCACCGTCGAAACCCGTCTCAGTGACGTCGGCGGCTGGATGGCCGGCCAGTTCGACGCCCCTCGATCCCCTGCCCCCGCACCGGTTTAAACGGAGTTCTACATGCTGCTTTCTCTCGAACCTCGCGGCCAACAATCGCGCCTGATGCTCTGGTGCTCGCCGCTACTGGCCGCCGTGTTGACCCTGGCCTGTGGCTCGCTGCTGTTTATCGCCCTGGGGCACGACCCGCTGCAAACGCTGTACACCCTGTTGATCGCCCCGATCAGCGATCTGTACGGCGTGTCCGAATGGCTGGTCAAGACCTTGCCGATCCTACTGTGCGCCCTCGGCCTGGCAGTGGCCTACCAGGCGCGAATCTGGAACATCGGCGCTGAAGGCCAGCTGTTGCTGGGCGCCTTGGCCGGCAGTGCCTTGGCGGTGAACATCATCGACGTGCAAAGCCGCTGGGCACTGGTGCTGATCCTGCTGACCGGCACCCTGGCCGGTGCCGCCTGGGCCGGGCTCACAGCGTGGCTGCGCACGCGCTTCAATGCCAACGAAATCCTCACCAGCATCATGCTCAATTACATCGCCCTGAACCTGCTGTTGTTTTGCGTTCACGGACCGTTGAAAGACCCAGCGGGTTTCAATTTCCCGGAGTCGGCGATGTTCGGCGAGGCCAGTCGCCTGCCGTTGCTGCTGGAAGATGGTCGGGTCCATGCCGGGCTATATTTCGCCCTGCTGGCGCTGGTGGCGGTGTGGGTGTTGCTGCAGAAAAGCTTCGTCGGCTTTCAAATCAAGGTGCTGGGCCTCGATGCCCGCGCCGCCGGTTTCGCCGGTTTTCGCCAGAAGCCGCTGGTGTGGCTGGCGCTGTTGATCAGCGGGGCGCTGGCCGGGCTGGCCGGCGTCTGCGAAGTGACCGGGCCGATCGGCCAACTGGTGCCGCAGGTGTCGCCGGGCTACGGCTATGCGGCAATTACCGTGGCGTTCCTGGGACGGCTCAATCCCATCGGCATTCTGTTTTCCAGCCTGTTGATGGCGTTGCTGTATATCGGCGGCGAGAGCGCGCAGATGTCGCTGAACCTTCCCCAGGCAATCACCCAACTGTTCCAGGGAATGATGCTGTTTTTCCTGTTGGCCTGCGACGTGCTGATCCTGTACCGGCCACGCCTTAACCTGCGCTGGGCCCGGCGCACCCGAACCACCGCCGTACAGGCAGGAGCGCTGTGATGGATATCGACCTGTTGAGCAATATTTTCTACGCCATGGTCCGCTGCGGTACGCCGTTACTGCTGGTGGCCTTGGGTGAATTGGTCTGCGAAAAAAGCGGCGTCCTCAACCTGGGCCAGGAAGGCATGATGCTGTTCGGTGCGGTGATCGGTTTTATCGTCGCCTTCAACAGCGGCAACCTCTGGCTCGGCGTGCTGCTAGCGATGGCTGCCGGCATGCTGTTGTCGGCGCTGTTCGCGTTGGTGGCGCTGGTATTCAACGCCAATCAGGTGGCCACCGGGCTGGCGTTGACGATTTTCGGCGTGGGCCTATCGAGTTTTGTCGGGGCGGCCTGGGTCGGCAAGCCGCTGGCGGGGTTCGAGCCGCTGGCCATTCCTTACCTGAGTGACATTCCGTTGATCGGGCGGATGCTGTTTGCCCAGGATCTGCTGGTTTACCTGTCCTTCGCCCTGTTTGCCCTGGTGGCGTGGATGATTGTGAAAAGTCGCGTCGGGTTGATCATCCAGGCCGTCGGCGAGAACCCCGACGCCGCCAGTGCCATGGGCCTGCCGGTGTTAAGGGTGCGGACCCTGGCGGTGCTGTTCGGCGGCGCCATGGCCGGCCTGGCCGGCGCCTATCTATCGTTGGCCTACACGCCGATGTGGGCCGAGAACATGAGCGCCGGGCGCGGCTGGATCGCCCTGGCGCTGGTGGTGTTCGCCAGTTGGCGGGTGTGGCGCCTGCTGCTGGGCGCCTACCTGTTCGGCCTCGCCAGCATCCTGCACCTGGTGGCCCAGGGCTTGGGGCTGGCGATTCCATCGAGCTTGCTGGCGATGTTGCCGTATGCCGCGACCATTGTGGTGCTGGTGCTGCTGTCCCGGGACGCCGTGCGCACCCGACTGTATGCGCCGGTGTCCTTGGGGCAACCTTGGCAGGCGGGGCATTGAAGTACACCTGTGGCGAGGGAGCTTGCTCCCGCTGGGGCGCGCAGCGTCCCTCTTAGGAAGGCGACTGCTGTGCAGTCGAACGGGAGCAAGCTCCCTCGCCACGGACGGGCAGTGTCTGCACGACGCCCCACACCACCTCGAAAAACAGGAAAACCCACAACACCGCACTGGCCCCATGAAGCAGCGCATACAGCATCCAGGCGGCAAACAGAAACCGCCCCGTCGCGTCATAACGCCCATACAGCGGCTGCGGATCCCGAATCCGCAGCACCGCCCATACGCAGACAATCGAGCCCAGCAGATTCACCATCAGCACATGCGCCGGCGCAAACGGCGGCAGTTCTCCAGGCAGGTCGAATAGCTGAGCCAAGCTCATCAACACACCATGCAGCGCCGCAAAGCTCCACGGCGTGACCAGCGCGGCCGACACGATCAGGTCGTACCAGGCACTGCCGAGCACCACCCGGCGATATTGCATCGAAGTCCACATACACTTTGCTCCAGATAATTGGGGAGCGAAAAGGCTAAAGCCTGGGGTATGCTCCAAGGTCAAGTCCTCTGGAGTTCCACAATGCGCATCGGTGAATTAGCCCAGGCCTGCGCCGTCAGTCGAGACACGCTGCGCTTCTACGAGCAGCGGGGCCTGATCGCAGCGACGCGCAGCGCTAACGGCTATCGCGACTACCCCGCCGACGTGGTCCAACTGGTGCTCTATATCAAGACCGCCCAGCGCCTGGGCTTTACCCTGGGCGAGATCGGCGCCAGCGTCGCCGCCCTGTGGAACGCCCCCGACCCGGACTGCGCCGTGACGCAATTGCTGCAAGACAAACTGAACCTGATCGAAACCCGTATGACCGAACTCGACGCGTTGCGTCACGAGCTGAAACAACGGCTCGGGCAACGCTGTCCATTAAATCCATGACCTTTTTCTTTCAAGGATGCCTCTCATGAATTCGGCAAGAAACGCATTGATCATCGGCGCCTCCCGGGGCCTGGGCCTTGGTCTGGTGAAGACCCTGCTCAGCGATGGCTGGAACGTGACCGCCACCGTGCGCAACCCGCAGAACGCAGAGGCTTTGAGGGCGCTGGGCCCGGTGCGGATCGAAAGACTCGACATGGACGACCAGCAAGCGGTCATCGCCCTGAGTCAACAACTCAAGGGCGAAACCTTCGACCTGCTGTTCGTCAACGCCGGCGTCAAGGGTCCGGACAACCAGAGCCCAGGCGGCGCGACGCTGGCCGAAGTCGGCCAGTTGTTCTTCACCAACGCCGTGGCCCCGATCAACCTGGCCCAGCGCTTTGTCGGCCAGATCCGCGACGGCAGCGGCGTGCTGGCGTTCATGAGCTCGGTGCTGGGCAGCGTGACCATGCCCGACGCCCCGGAACTGGCGCTGTACAAGGCCAGCAAGGCGGCGCTCAATTCGATGACCAACAGTTTTGTCAGCCAACTGGGCGAGCAGGCATTGACCGTACTGTCGCTGCACCCGGGCTGGGTCAAGACCGACATGGGCGGTGAAGGCGCGGACATCGATGTCGAGACCAGCACCCGCGGGTTGATCGACCAAGTGAATGCCTTCGTCGGCAAGGGCGGGCATCACTTCGTCAACTACAGGGGCGAAACGATTCCCTGGTAACCCATCTTTCCTCTGTGGGAGCGAGCTTGCTCGCGATGGCGGCCTTACATCCAAGATTGATGTCGCTGATCTACCGCTATCGCGAGCAAGCTCGCTCCCACAGGGGTCTCGACCTGACACTGGATCTGCGCCCGGCAACCTGAGTAAACTCCGCACCTCGCCCTGTCCAACGGGCGACCCTGGATCAGCAGACAGGGCATCACTGAGCTGGCTAACCTGAACCCACTTTCAGAGGAGCCGGCCACCATGCCTGCGACCCGTACCTGGTTAAAAAATCCCCTCGCCATTTTCACCGCCAACGACCTCGATGCCCGTGGCGGCCTCGTCCTGCAGGACGGTGTGATCGTCGAACTGCTGAGCGCCGGCCAACAACCCACCCAGCCCTGTGACGACATCTTCGATGCACGCGAGCATGTGATCCTGCCGGGGTTGATCAACACCCACCATCACTTCTACCAAACCCTGACCCGCGCCTGGGCGCCGGTGGTGAACCAGCCGTTGTTTCCCTGGTTGAAGACCCTCTACCCGGTGTGGGCGCGGCTGACCCCGGAAAAACTTGCCCTGGCCAGCAAAGTGGCCTTGGCGGAGTTGCTGCTGTCAGGCTGCACCACGGCGGCCGACCACCACTACCTGTTCCCCGAAGGCCTGGAAAATGCCATCGATGTGCAGGTGCAGAGTGTTCGTGAACTGGGCATGCGCGCGATGCTGACCCGCGGGTCCATGAGCCTGGGCGAGGCCGACGGTGGCTTGCCGCCGCAGCAGACCGTGCAGCAGGGCCAGGTGATTCTCGACGACAGCCAGCGCTTGATCAGCCAGTACCATGAGCGCGGTGACGGCGCCCGGATCCAGATTGCCCTGGCGCCCTGCTCACCGTTTTCGGTCACGCCCGAGATCATGCAGGCCAGCGCCGAGCTGGCGGAAAAACTCGACGTACGCCTGCACACGCACCTGGCCGAGACCCTCGATGAAGAGGACTTTTGCCTGCAACGCTTCGGCCTGCGCACCGTCGATTACCTGGACAGCGTCGGCTGGCTCGGACCGCGCACCTGGCTGGCCCATGGGATTCATTTCAACCCGGATGAAATCGTCCGCCTCGGCACCGCCGGCACCGGCATCTGTCACTGCCCAAGTTCGAACATGCGCCTGGCCTCGGGCATTTGCCCGACCCTGGACCTGACCGCCGCCGGCGCTCCCGTGGGCCTGGGGGTAGACGGTTCGGCATCCAACGATGCCTCGAACATGATCCTCGAAACCCGCCAGGCGCTGTACATCCAGCGCCTGCGCTATGGCGCGCAAGCGATCACGCCGGAACGCGTACTGGGCTGGGCAACCCGGGGCTCGGCGCAACTGCTCGGGCGCGGCGATATCGGTGAATTGGCGGTGGGCAAGCAGGCCGACCTGGCGCTGTTCAAGCTTGATGAGCTGCGCTTTTCCGGCAGCCACGACCCGGTCTCGGCGCTGCTGCTGTGCGGTGCGGATCGGGCGGATTGGGTGATGATCGGCGGGCAATGGCGAGTGATCGATGGGCAGGTCGAGGGCTTGGATTTGAAGGGGCTGATTGCCGATCACAGCCAGGCGGCGCGGGAACTGATCGCCGGAGCCTGATCCAGCCAAAATCCCCGGTGGGAGCCAATGCGGTTCATTTAAGAAAAATGATGGACCTGTGGCGAGGGAGCTTGCTCCCGCACGGCTGCGAAGCAGTCGTAAACCGGTGTGTCCGATGCTCCGCATTTGGCAGGTTTTGGGGCCGCTCCGCGGCCCAGCGGGAGCAAGCTCCCTCGCCACGGGTTTGTCGATTGCCCTAAGTGAACAGCAAGCCCGCTCCCACAGTTTGGCTTTGTGCAGAGTCTAGAGTCCCAGCAACGACAACATGATAAACGTCGCGAACAACACAAAGTGGGTCATGCCTTCAATGGCATTGGTTTCGCCATCGTTGAGGTTGATGGCGCTGACGATCAGGGTGATGAAGATCATCACGGTCTGCACTGGCGTCATGGCCATTTGGAAAGGCTGGCCGGTATAAAGGGCCATGGCCTCCATCACGGGCACGGTGAGAATCACCGTGGACAGCGAAGCGCCCAATGCAATGTTCACCACCGACTGCATGCGGTTCGCCAGGGCCGCGCGCAGGGCGGTGAGGATTTCCGGTGCGGCGGAGATGGCGGCCACCAGGATCGCCGTGACCACCGGCGGCGCACCCGAGCCTTCCAACCCCAGGTCGAGGGCCTTGGACATGACTTCGGCCAGGGCGCCGATAATCACCACGCCAACCACCAGCGCACCGATGGAAAGCGCCAGGCTGATGGGTTCCGGTTCGTTTTCCAGCGGCTCTTTCTTGCGGCGTTTTTCCGGGTAGCTGTAGCTGAAGAAGTAACTGTGAGGCCCGACCTGCATGCGCAGGAACAAGGTGTACAGCACGATCATCGCGCCAATGGTAAAGGCCGAATACATTTTCCAGCTCTCGCGGGGAATGAACTCCGGCACCACCATCGATACCCCCATGGCGGTAAGAATCATCACGCTGTAGGTGCGCGCCGAATCGTCGTTGTAGGCCTGCTCGCCATGCTTGATCCCGCCCATCAGCGCCGCGAGCCCGAGGATGCCGTTGATGTCGAGCATCACCGCCGAGTAGATCGTGTCCCGCACCAGTGTCGATGACGCTTCGTTGCTCATCATGATCGCCAGGATCACCACCTCCACCAGCACCGCCGACAAGGTCAGGATCATCGTGCCGTAGGGATCACCGACCTTTTCCGCCAGCAGTTCGGCGTGATGGGCCACGCGCATCGAGGCGGCGACGATGAAGCCGATCAGCACCAGGCCGCTGATCAACGCGACCCGTTGCCCGTTGCCCAATAGCCAATGTTCCAGCGGATAGGCGATACACGCGGCGATCAGCGCCAGCAACAGCAGTTTTTCTTGCTTGAGCAAAGTGAGCATCGCAGGCCTGTCAGCGTGGGCGGGTCATGAATTACTGACTATAGGAGGCGGTGAACGTTTCGTTCGGTGTGATGCACCAGGGGGTGGCGAGTGGCGGGCGGCGCGCACCTTTATCGCCCGGACGATCTTACTGTGGCGAGGGAGCTTGCTCCCGCTGGGGCGCGCAGCGGCCCCCGGCTTTTACAGCCGCTGCGCGACCGAGCGGGAGCAAGCGCCCTCGCCACAATTGGACCGTGTCGATTAGTTGTCTTGTTGGTCAGCATTTTGCATTGGTGCCGTACAGCCAACCTCACAACAAAATGGAGTTCGAGTTCATGCACAAACGCCCCTTGAAGAAGTTGCTTTGCGCCGTTGTCGCCGCCGTCGGCCTGGGCGCCGGCCTGAATGCCAGTGCCGCCGACCCGCTGAAGGTCGGCTTCGTCTACATCGGCCCGATCGGCGATCACGGCTGGACCTATCAGCATGAACAAGGGCGCAAGGAGCTGGCGGCGAAATTCGGCGAGCAGATCACCACCAACTACGTGGAAAACGTGCCGGAGGGTGCCGATGCCGAGCGGGTGATCCGCAACATGGCCAAGGACAAATACGACCTGATCTTCACCACCTCCTTCGGCTACATGAACCCGACACTTAAAGTCGCCAAGCAGTTTCCCAAGGTGATCTTCGAACACGCCACCGGCTACAAGCAAGACAAGAACCTGGGCACGTACCTGGCTCGCACCTATGAGGGCCGCTACGTCGGTGGTTTTCTCGCGGCCAAGATGACCAAGACCAAGAAGATCGGCTACGTCGCCTCCTTCCCGATCCCGGAAGTCATCCGCGACATCAACGCCATCCAACTGGCCCTGAACAAGTACAACCCCGGCAGCGAGATCAAAGTGGTGTGGGTCAACTCCTGGTTCGACCCGGGCAAGGAAGCCGACGCCGCCAACGCGCTGATCGATCAGGGCGTGGACGTAGTGTTCCAGCATACCGACAGCCCGGCGCCGATCCAGGCCGCCGAGCGACGCGGCGTCTATGCGGTGGGCTACGCTTCGGACATGGCTCACTTCGGTCCCAAGGCGGTGCTGACCTCCATCGTCAATGACTGGGGCCCGCATTACATCCAGGCAACCCAAAGCGTGCTCGACCACAACTGGAAATCCCAGGACTACTGGGGTGGCCTGAAAGAAGGCACGGTGAAACTGCCGATCAGCGACCTGGTGCCAGCAGCGGTCAAGGGCGAAGCCGAACAGATCATCGCTGACATCGAGAGCGGGACCTTCCATCCGTTCACCGGCCCGATCAAGGACCAGGCCGGCGTCGAGAAAATCCCGGCGGGCGTGAGCGCCACCAACGCGGAACTGGCGTCGATGAATTATTACGTCGAAGGCATGAAGGCTGAGATTCCCAAATAGTCCCCAAAACCAACCTAAAACCTATTATGGGAGCGAGCAAGCTCGCTCCCACATGAGGTATCTATTTCAAGCCAGGAAAGCCGCATGAACAGCCTGCCCATCATCGACATCAGCCCGCTCTACGGCGACGAGCCCAGCGCCTGGCAAACCGTCGCCGAGCAGATCGACCAAGCCTGCCGCCAATGGGGCTTTTTCTACATCAAGGGTCATCCCATCAGCCCGGCGCGTATCGCCGAGGTGCTGGGCAGTGCCCAACGCTTCTTCGCCCTGCCCGTCGAAGAAAAACTCAAGATCGACATCACCCAGACCCGCCACCACCGCGGCTACGGCGCCGTCGCCACCGAACAACTGGACCCGACCAAGCCCAGCGACCTGAAGGAAACCTTCGACATGGGCCTGCACTTGCCGGCCGACCATCCCGACGTGCTGGCGGAAAAACCCCTGCGTGGCCCCAACCGCCACCCGGACCTGATTGGCTGGGAAAGCTTGATGGAGCAGCATTACCGCGACATGCAGGCACTTGCACAAACACTGCTGCGGGCCATGACCCTGGCCCTGGGTATCGAACGGGACTTTTTCGACACGCGCTTCAACGAGCCGGTCAGTGTACTGCGCCTGATCCACTACCCGCCCCGCCGCACTGCCAGTAGCGCCGAACAGCAAGGAGCCGGCGCCCATACCGATTATGGCTGCATCACCTTGCTCTATCAGGACGCCGCCGGCGGCCTGCAAGTGCGCAACGTCGACGGCCAATGGATCGACGCGCCGCCCATCGACGGCACCTTCGTGGTCAACCTCGGCGACATGATGGCGCGCTGGAGCAACGACCGTTACCTGTCGACGCCGCATCGAGTGATCAGCCCGCTGGGGGTGGACCGGTACTCGATGCCGTTCTTTGCCGAGCCGCACCCCGACACGCTGATCCAATGCCTGCCCGGTTGCCAGGATGACGCCCACCCGCCAAAGTACCCAACGACGACCTGCGCCGAATTCCTGCTGTCGCGCTTCGCCGACACCTATGCTTATCGGCGTGAGTCGCTCGCCGTGTAGTGGATCAGCCGGTCAGGTTTTACCCGAGAGGGCGGCCAGCGCCTGTAGAATGCCCGCCATCGATTCGCTGATGAGAAAAGACCATGTACGACTGGCTGAACGCCCTGCCCAAGGCTGAACTGCACCTGCACCTGGAAGGCTCGCTGGAGCCCGAACTGCTGTTCGCCCTGGCCGAACGCAACAAGATCGCCCTGCCGTGGAGCGACGTCGATACCCTGCGCAAGGCCTATGCCTTCAACAACCTGCAGGAATTCCTCGACCTGTATTACCAGGGCGCCGATGTGCTGCGCACCTCCCAGGATTTCTATGACCTGACCTGGGCCTACCTGTTGCGTTGCAAGGCGCAGAACGTGATCCACACCGAACCGTTCTTCGACCCGCAGACCCACACCGACCGTGGTATCGCGTTCGAAGTGGTGCTCAACGGCATCGCCGCCGCCCTCAAGGACGGTGAGCAGCAACTGGGCATCACCAGCGGCCTGATCCTGAGTTTCCTGCGCCACCTGAGCGAAGAACAAGCCGAGAAGACCCTCGACCAGGCGCTGCCGTTCCGCGAGGCCTTCGTGGCCGTGGGCCTGGACAGCTCGGAAATGGGCCATCCACCGAGCAAGTTCCAGCGCGTATTCGACCGCGCACGCAACGAAGGCTTCCTGACTGTCGCCCACGCCGGCGAAGAAGGTCCGCCCGAGTACATCTGGGAAGCCCTGGACCTGCTGAAGATCCAGCGCATCGACCATGGCGTGCGAGCCATTGAAGACGAGCGACTGATGCAGCGGATCATCGACGAGCAGATTCCGCTGACCGTGTGCCCGCTGTCCAACACCAAGCTGTGCGTGTTCGATGACATGTCGCAGCACAACATCCTCGACATGCTCGAACGCGGTGTGAAGGTGACGGTGAACTCCGATGACCCGGCGTACTTCGGCGGCTACGTCACCGAAAACTTCCACGCGCTGTATACCCATCTGGGCATGACCCAGGACCAGGCCAAGCGCCTGGCGCAGAACAGCCTGGATGCGCGGCTGGTAAAACCTTAGCGTTGTGGAAATGAGCTGCCCTTACCACAGGGAACAAAGAACAACCTGTGGCGAGGGAGCTTGCTCCCGCTCGAGCGCGAAGCGGTCGCAACCGATGGGTTTCGTTCATGTGACGAGAGGACTGCTACGCAGCCCAGCGGGAGCAAGCTCCCTCGCCACGGGAATGCCTATCACCTTATCGCCTCGCTCAACTCCTCCAACGTCTTGCCCCGGGTCTCCATCCCGAACAACCAGACCACCCCCGCCGCCACGGCGAAGCACAACGCGCCCAGGGCGAACACGCCACCCTGGCCGGTGATGGGAAAGACCAGGCCGGTCACCAGCGGGCCGAGCAGCGAACCGATGCGTCCCACCGCCGAAGCAAAGCCTGAGCCCGTGGCCCGGGCCGAGGTGGGGTACAGCTCCGGCGTGTAGGTGTAGAGCACCGCCCACATGCCGAACAGGAAAAACTGCATCAGCAAGCCGGTGCCGATCAACAGGCCGACGTTGCCGCCAAACACCGCGCTCTGCCCATACAGAAACGCCATCGCCCCACCGCCCAACAGCGTGATGACGCACACCGGTTTGCGCCCCCAGCGCTCCACCAGCCAGGCCGCCATCAGGAAACCGGGAATCCCGCCCAGGGAAATCAGCACCGTGTAATACACCGACTGGGTCACCGCGAACCCCGACTGCTGCAACAACGCGCTGAGCCAGGACGTCAGGCCGTAGAAACCGAGCAAGGCAAAGAACCAGACGCTCCAGATCATCATCGTGCGCTGGCGATACAGCGGCGACCAGATCTGCGCCAGGGCCGAAAAGAAATTGCCAGGCGTGCTCTCAACCCTTGGCAAACGGATCGGCTCCGGCAGGGTCTGATGCCCCAGCGAGGTCCGGACCTTATCTTCGATTCGCTTGAGCACCGCGTCCGCTTCATCGCCCCGACCAGCTTGCTCCAGCCAGCGTGGCGACTCGGGAATGAAGAAACGAATCGCCAGGACAAACACCGCCGGCACCGCCAGCACCAGAAAGATGTCGCGCCAGCCGACCACCGGCAGCAGGAAATACGACAGCACCCCCGCCGCCACGAAACCCAGCGGCCAGAAGCCGTCCATCAAGGCGATGTAGCGGCCCCGACGCTTGGCCGGGATCAGCTCCGAAAGCATCGACTGGGCAATCGGAAATTCCATGCCCATGCCGATGCCCAGCAGGATGCGAAACAGCGTCAAGGTCTCGATGTCCTGGGCCGTGGAGCACAAGTAACTGGCAATGCCCCACAGCACGATGCTCCACTGGAACACCGGCTTGCGCCCGAAACGATCGGCCAGCATGCCCGACAGCGACGCCCCCACCACCATGCCGAAGAAGCTGGAGCTGGCGAGCAAACCGGCCTGGGCGGTACTCAGGCCGAACTCGGCTTTGATCGATCCCAACAGGAACGTCATCATCGCCAGGTCCATGGAGTCAAAGAAAAACGCCAGGGCGATGATGATGAAAATGACCCGGTGGTAACCGCTGATGGGTAACCGTTCCAATCGTTCCGCCGCACTGTAGCCGTGAGTGTCCATGCTGCCTCCCCCAATCCGATAATTCCCCGGACCGAGTGTGCGCGAACCTCGCAGGTGGCTATTGCTGAATACGACCTGCCGACAGCCCTGAGCGACGCATCGAGCGTTCTCTAGATTGCCATCTCCACCGTGTCCTGCCGGGCGAACCGCTGGATTTCCTGCTGGCCGAGCGTCGTCACCTGCAGGGCTCGCGAATCGTTCGGCAAGCTCAGCCAACCCGACTGCATGAACAGTTGCAGCAGGGCCGCCCCCAGCGCGCCCCCCAGGTGTGGACGACGCTCGCTCCAGTCCGGGCAGGCACAAGCAATGCGGGCGTTGCGATGGGCCAGGGCCTGGATGAACAGGCCACGTTCGGCCAACTGATTGGCGCCTTTGTGGGTGACGATCACCCGCTGCTCGAACTGCTCGATCCACCCGGCATCCAGCAGCTGCTGATACAGGTCCGCCGCCAGGGTGCCCCCCAAGTGATCGTCGCAAAGTCTGGCCCGCATCAACGACGTGGGAGCCGACGGCGCTTTGGTCGGCATGACCCGGCGCTTGAAGATGTCCGGGATCTGGCGCGGCGTACTGACCAGCGTCGCGCTGGCCAGCGCTTCGACGGCAGCACCGATTTCAGGGGCTGCCAGGCGGAAAAACCGCTTGCGGCCCCGGGCTTCGACTTTCAACAGGCCTCCAGCGGACAGGCGTCCCAGATGCGCGCTGGCCGAGGACGGCGACAACCCGGCGAGCAATGCCAACTCCTCGGCCTGGCGGGCCGTGCCGTCCATCAAGGCCCACATCATTGCGCTGCGCTTGGGGTCAGCCAGCAGCGTGGCGATCTGGCTGATGCAAGGTGCATGTTCCATGTATTCACTCCCTGTTGAATCATTCGTCTACTGCTCTGGCGCAGGCGGCCGATAGTATAAGCGGGGCGGTCGAGCTTTCCTGTCCTCCGGAAACCTTTGGAGGCGATTGTTCCTGAGGGAAAATTCTCTATTTGCCCGCGACTAATGGCCGGCCCCCGTCAAGACTGGAAAACGAGCCGTCAACTCACCGCAGCGGGCCTGGAGCATGTCCCGCAAAAGGTTGATGGGCTTGCTTAATTGCGCCCGGTGGGCACACAGCAGATTGAGGGGCGCGCGTTCGCATTGCAGGTGCGGCAAGAGGATTTTCAAGCGTCCGGCCAGCACGTCCGTGGACACATCCAGCCACGATTTATAGGCAATCCCGGCACCCGCCACCGCCCAGCGTCGCACCACATCGGCGTCGTCACTGAAACGGTCGCCACTGACGGTGAGGCTCACTTCCCGTTTGCCGTCATGAAAACCCCATCGGTCATGGACCCGACTGCCCAGCATGTACAACAGGCAGTTGTGCTGGGCCAGTTGTTCCAACTGATGGGGTGCACCGTGGCGAGCCAGATAGTCCGGCGATGCGCACAGCACCCGGCGGTTATCCGGGGCAATGGGCAGGGCGACCAGGCTCGAATCTTCCGGATCGCCATAACGCAAGGCGATGTCCACCGGCTGCTTGAACAGATCGGCGATGCGATCGCCCAGCAACAGCCGCACCGTCAGCCCGGGGTGCTCGCGCTGGAACGCATCCAGCCAGGGCAGCAGCAGGTTGCGTCCCAGGTCCGACGGTGCGGACAACTGCAACACCCCACTGACCTGGTCCTGGCCACTGGTCAACAACCGCCGGCCCTCGTCAAGGCTGCTCAATGCGGCCCGGGCATATTCGAGAAAGCCCTCGCCTTCGGCCGTCAGGCGCAGGCTACGGGTGGAACGGGCCAACAGCCGCGCGCCGAGGTGCTGCTCGATCCGTTTCAACGCGGCACTGGCCACCGCCGCCGACAGGTCCATGACCCTGGCCGCAGCCGAAAGACTGCCCAGGTCCGCCGCCCGGACAAACAACTGCAAGTCATCGAAGCGAAGCATGACGACTCCATTATCAAAAAATCATTGAAAGAGCCTGTTCTTTTAGCCGGTTTTATCTCGACGATAAATAGCTAAACATGGCTTCCATCGAATTCATCTCACGGAGCCGCTTCATGAAAGCCATCGCCTACTACCACTCGTTGCCTATCACTGACCCGCAATCGCTCCAGGACATCGAGCTGCCAGAACCGGTCGCCGGTCCCAGGGACCTGCTGGTGGAGGTCAAGGCTATTTCGGTCAACCCGGTGGACACCAAGGTCCGCCAGAACGTCCAGCCTGAAGACGGAGCAGCCAAGGTGCTGGGCTGGGACGTGGCCGGAGTGGTCAAGGCGGTGGGCAGCGAGGTTACGCTGTTCAAGGCCGGGGACCAGGTGTTCTATGCCGGCTCCATCGCCCGGGCCGGCGGCAACAGCGAGTTGCACGTGGTGGATGAGCGCATCGTCGGCCACATGCCCAAGACCCTCGGTTTCGCCGAAGCGGCGGCGCTGCCGCTGACGGCCATTACCGCCTGGGAGTTGTTGTTCGAGCGCCTGCAAATCCAGGAAGGCCAAAGCGACCTGGGCCAGAGCCTGTTGATCGTCGGTGCTGCGGGAGGCGTGGGTTCGATCCTGACGCAACTGGCCAGCCAACTCACCGGGCTGAAGGTGATTGGCACCGCGTCCCGTGTGCAGACCCAGGATTGGGTACGCAGCCTGGGGGCCGACCTGGTGATCGACCACAGCCAGCCATTGAGCGAAGTGTTGAAAGAAGCGGGCCAGCCCCAGGTGACTCACGTCGCCAGCCTGACCCAGACCGACCAGCATCTGGACCAGTTGGTTGAAGCCCTCGCGCCCCAGGGCAAACTGGCGCTGATCGACGATCCCAAGGCGCTGGACGTAACCAAGCTCAAGCGCAAGAGCCTGTCGTTGCATTGGGAATTCATGTACACCCGCTCGCTGTTCGAAACGGCCGACATGCTTGAACAGCACAAACTGCTCAACCGCGTGGCCGCCCTGATCGACGCAGGCACACTGAAGACTACGGTTGGCGAACATTTCGGCACCATCAACGCCGAGAACCTGCGCCGGGCGCATGCCTTGCTGGAAAGCGGCAAGTCCAAGGGCAAGATTGTGCTCGAGGGCTTCTGACGGCAGGTCGAAACACTTCACCTGTGGAGAGGAAGCTTGCTCCCTCTCCACAGGTGTTGCATTAACTTGGGACCGCACCGTCAGTCCGAGAATTGATCCTTGTCACAATTGCGATCGCATTCGGGTCTACACTCGAGGCCTTTGCAACGCAATCTTTTCGTGAGGAGGTCAGCAATGAAGATCCTGATAAAAGAAGTGGCAAAATCCCAGTGGCAAGTGCGCCTTGACCAGCACGTCGTCACCTTCCGTACCGAGGCCGAAGCCCAGGCCTTCGCCAGCACCCTGCAAGCGCGGATCCTCGCACCCCATCATTTCCCCGAACAACAGCAGCGCGCGGTCGGCTGAGTCAGCCCTCGCGACTGGCCTGGGCCAATGCCCGGGCATTTTGCAGGCGACGAGTCAGCATCGCTGCGCCCACCACCAACAGCCCGCACAGGCTGATGACCAGCGCCATTGGCACGGCGGTGCCGTCATGCAGCGCCGCCACCAACGAGGCTGCCCCGGCGGCGACGGAAAACTGCAGGCATCCCAGCATCGCCGAAGCACTGCCGGCCCGGGCGCCCTGTCCATTCATGGCGCAGGCCGAGGCGTTGGGAAGGATGCAACCCAAGCTGGCGATGCAGATAAACAGTGGAACCAGCAGCGGCCACAACTGCGCAGGTTGCAATGAACTGACGGCCAGCAGGCTCAGCCCGGCGCCCAGGTAGACCCATACCGCGCGGCTCAGCAGGAACGCCGGGCCGCGCTTGGACAGCAGCCGGGCGTTGACCTGCGCAACCAGGATGAAGCCCGCCGCGTTGGTGCCGAACAGCCAACCGAAATGTTCGGCCGGTACACCGTAGAGCTTGATAAAGACGAAAGGCGAACCAGCGATGTAGGCAAACATCCCAGCGATAGCGATACCCCCCGTCAGCGCATGGCCGAGGAAGACAGCGTCGGTCAATAACCGGCCATATTGGCGCAACGCCCCCGACAACGGTTGCCGAGGCACATAGTCCGGCAAACTTTCCGGCAGCCACAAGGCCACCGCCGTCGACGCCAATGCACTGAACAGGGTCAGGGCAATGAAAATTGACTGCCAGCCATGCAGGTTCACCAGCAACCCGCCCAGCATCGGCGCGAGAATCGGCGCCAGGCCCATCACCAGCATCAACTGCGAAAACACCTTGGCCGAACCCACCGCATCGCATTTGTCGCTGACCACCGCCCGCGAGATCACCATCCCGGCGCATCCACCCAGGGCCTGGACGAAACGGGCGCCGATCAGCCATTCCAGGCTCGGCGCATAGGCGCAGGCCAGGGAGGCCAGAGTGAACAGGCCGACGCCAGTCAGCAGCGGAATGCGCCGCCCGAACCGGTCCGCCACCGGCCCATAGGCCAGTTGCCCGATGGACAAGCCGAGGAAATAGGCCGCCAGGGTCAACTGGATGTGTTTTTCATCGGTACCGAAGGCCGTGGCCATCGCCGGAAAGGCAGGCAGGTAGAAGTCGATCGCCAAGGGACCGAAAGCGCTCAAGGCGCCAAGAATCAGAATGGTACGGAGGTTCATCGGGCGTCCAGCTCAGGCGTCGTTCGACAGCCCGACAGTCTAGCCGTGCCGGACGCTCTTGAACATTCCGGTAGGTCGCTAACGATTAAAAAACTTCAAGCAGGGCTGGCCTCGTAGCCCTCCTCCTTGATGGCCGCGAGCACGGCATCGGCCGGCAACGAACTCTGGACCTGGACAGTCTTGGCGCCCAGGTCGATTTGCACATCGGCCGCCGGGTCCTTGGACTTGACCGCCTGGGTGATGGCCTTGACACAGTGACCGCAGGACATGCCCTGGACATTGAAAGTTTGCATGAGATAACTCCTTGGGATTGAGGTTGCCAGCAGTCTCAAGCTTGCCATCATGGCAAGGTCAAGTTCTGACAAAAACTGCCGGGCTGGCAATCGGCATCGCGCTCAGCCAAGCTGCACACATCAAGGATTTAACACCGGAGGTTCAGCCATGCGCTGGTCAGCGTTCAGCCTGTTTTGCATGCTCGGTTTTTCAGCGGTGGCGCCCCAGGCATCGGCCGCCGGCGAAGACTACGGCGTGTTGATCATTTCTCGCGAGCGCCTGGAAGTGGCGACCAGTTGCGAAATCGGCATCTACATTCAGGATCAACTCTCGGCCAGGCTGTTCCAGGAGCAAAGCACCTCGTTCAACCTGCCGCCGGGCCAGTTCTCCTTGCGCCTGAAATTGCTGCCAGGCCAGGCACCGGGGTGCAACCCGGGCATGCTCGCGCCAGGGTCGCAGAACATCACCCTCAAGGCCGGTGACATTTTGAAGTTCCGCATCGCCATGAATGAACAAGGCATGTTCCTCAAGCAGGCGGGGCTCGGTTACTGACACGCCACTTGAACTTGTAGCTCGCTCCCACAGAGGATTGGCGCTTGACCTTGCCAACATGGCAAGGTTGATCCTGTAGTCATTCACTACAGGGAGCGTGACCGATGTCCGAATCCACCACATTCGATCTACCCATTGCCGGCATGACCTGCGCCAGCTGCGCCGGACGGGTCGAGCGGGCCTTGAGCAAAGTCACCGGTGCCAGCGCCGTCAGCGTCAACCTGGCGACGGAACTGGCGCGTGTCCAGGCCCCCGAAGGTAGCCTGCCGGCCTTGAAGCAGGCCGTCGAACAGGCAGGCTATAGCGTTCCGGTGCACACCCTGGAACTGAACATCGAAGGCATGACCTGCGCCTCCTGTGTCGGCCGGGTCGAACGCGCCCTGGGCAAGGTCGACGGTGTGAACAAGGTCAGCGTCAACCTGGCCAATGAGAGGGCCCACCTCGAACTGCTCGGCCAGGTGGATCCACAAAACCTGATCGATGCGGTCAAGCGCGCCGGCTATGACGCCACTGTCTGGCAGGCCGAACAGCCCGCTGACACGCAGGCCAACCGCCTGAACCGTGAACGCCTGATATTGGCGCTGGCGATTACGCTGTCCGTGCCGCTGGTGTTGCCGATGCTGCTGCAGCCGTTCGGCGTGCATTGGATGCTCCCGGCCTGGGTGCAGTTCGCCCTGGCGACGCCGGTGCAATTCATCTTCGGTGCGCGTTTCTACGTCGCCGCCTTCAAGGCCGTGCGTGCCGGTGCCGGGAACATGGACCTGCTGGTGGCCCTGGGCACCAGCGCCGGCTACGGCTTGAGCCTTTATGAATGGGTGATCGCCCGCCCTGGCGGCATGCCGCACCTGTACTTCGAAGCCTCGGCCGTAGTGATTGCCCTGGTACTGCTCGGCAAATATCTGGAAAGCCGCGCCAAGCGACAAACCGCCAGCGCCATCCGCGCCCTCGAAGCCTTGCGTCCGGAACGGGCGATCCAGGTGATCGATGGCCAGGAGCGGGGTGTTGCCATCAGTGCCCTGCGCTTGAATGACCTGGTGCTGGTCAAGCCCGGCGAACGCTTCCCGGTGGACGGCGAAGTACTGGAAGGCCAGAGCCACGCCGACGAAGCGCTGATCAGCGGTGAAAGCCTGCCGGTGCCCAAGCAGCCCGGCGACAAAGTCACCGGCGGCGCCATCAACGGCGAAGGTCGGCTGCTGGTACGCACGCTGGCCCTGGGTACCGAAACCGTCCTGGCGCGCATCATCCGCCTGGTAGAAGACGCCCAGGCGGCCAAGGCCCCGATTCAGAAACTGGTGGATAAAGTCAGCCAGGTCTTCGTACCGGTGGTGCTGGTGCTGGCCCTGGCGACGCTCATCGGTTGGTGGCTGTACGGTGCGCCACTGGAAACCGCGCTGATCAACGCCGTCGCCGTGCTAGTGATCGCCTGCCCCTGCGCCTTGGGCCTGGCAACGCCCACGGCGATCATGGCCGGCACCGGCGTGGCCGCGCGTCACGGGATTCTGATCAAGGACGCCGAGGCGCTGGAGCGTGCCCATGAAGTCAACACCGTGGTGTTCGACAAGACCGGCACCCTGACCTCCGGCACACCGCGCATCGCCCACTTGACGGCCCTGGAAGGTGATGAAGACGCGCTGCTGAAAATGGCCGGCGCCCTGCAACGCGGCAGCGAACACCCGCTCGCCAAAGCCGTACTGGATGCCTGCGCCGAGCGCGGCCTGGATGCGCCGGATGTCAGCGACAGCCAGTCCCTGGCTGGACGCGGTATCGCCGGCAGCCTCGACGGACGCCGCCTGGCCCTGGGCAATCGACGCCTGCTGGACGAACTGGGCCTGGCCCCCGGCTCGCTGGCCGAGTCGGCACAGGCCTGGGAGACCGAAGGCCGCACGTTGTCCTGGCTGATCGAACAAGGCGCGACGCCTCGGGTGCTGGGCCTGTTCGCCTTCGGTGATACCCTCAAGCCCGGCGCCCTCGCTGCCGTACAGGCCCTCAATGAGCGCCACATCGCCAGTCACTTGCTCACGGGCGATAACCGGGGTAGCGCCCGGGTGGTGGCCGAGGCGCTGGGGATCACCCAGGTCCATGCCGAAGTGCTGCCGGCGGATAAGTCCGCCATCGTCCAGCAGTTGAAAACACGCTCGGTAGTGGCGATGGTCGGCGACGGCATCAACGACGCCCCAGCCCTGGCCGCCGCCGATATCGGCATTGCCATGGGCGGCGGCACCGACGTGGCGATGCATGCCGCGGGCATCACCCTCATGCGCGGCGATCCGCGACTGGTGCCGGCGGCGCTGGATATCAGCCGCAAGACCTACGCCAAGATCCGCCAGAACCTGTTCTGGGCGTTCGTCTATAACTTGATCGGCATCCCCCTGGCGGCGTTCGGTTTTCTCAACCCGGTGCTGGCCGGCGCGGCCATGGCGCTGTCGAGCGTCAGCGTGGTCAGCAATGCGTTACTGTTGAAGTTCTGGACACCCAAGCAGTTGGAGGACAAGCGATGAACATCGGCCAAGCGGCCCGCCAGAGTGGCCTGAGCGCGAAGATGATCCGTTACTACGAGTCCATCGGCCTGCTCAAGGCCGCCCATCGCACCGACAGCGGCTACCGGATCTACGGCACCGATGACCTGCACACCCTGGCGTTCATCAAGCGCTCCCGCGACTTGGGGTTTTCCCTGGAAGAGGTCGGCAAACTGCTGACCCTCTGGCACGACCGCCAACGCGCCAGCGCCGACGTCAAGGCCCTGGCCCGGCAACACATCGATGAGCTGAACCAGAAAATCCGCGAACTGGCCGAACTGCGCGACACCCTCCAGGACCTGGTGGAACACTGCCATGGCGACCACCGCCCGGATTGCCCGATCCTCAAGGAACTGGCGTCGGGGTGCTGCCAGGAAAACGCCCCCCTCTGACATTCCCAGTGGGAGCGCGGTGGGTCTAGGATTTTGCAGTGCCTACAAAAAACCCGGCCTTGGCCTAATGCTATTCATTCAAGAAAATGAGGGACCTGTGGCGAGGGAGCTTGCTCCCGCTCGGCTGCGAAGCAGTCGTAAACCGACGGGAGCGGTGTGTCTGACGCTGCGCATTTGGCAGGTTTAGGGGGCCGCTTCGCGGCCCAGCGGGAGCAAGCTCCCTCGCCACGGGTTTGTCGATGGCCTCAAGTGAACAGCATTACGGCCTTGGCCGGGTTTCTGGTCAACCGATCATTGCATCCAAGGCGGAGGCGGCTCTTCAGCTTTGCCCGGCGGGGCATCATCGGCGGCGCGGACGGCCTGGCGACGTTCCTCGTCCAGGCGCGCGGCCTCGATCTCGCGCATGATCCCGCCGACATCCGCCAGCTCTTCCGGCTCGTCGAACTCGCCGGTTAACACACTGGCCGGATGCAAGGTGCCGGCTTCATACAGCGCCCACATTTCCTTGGCGTACTTGGTGCGCTTGAGCTCCGGAGCGAACCGGCCGAAGTAGGACGCCATGTTGCCCACGTCCCGCTCCAACATGCTGAAAGCATGGTTGTTACCCGCCGCATCCACGGCCTGAGGCAGGTCGATGATCACCGGCCCGGTCGGCGTGAGCAGGACGTTGAACTCCGACAGGTCGCCGTGCACCAGACCGGTACACAGCATCAGCACGATCTGGGAAATCAGATAGGCGTGATATTCACGGGCCTGGTCCGGCTCCAGCACCACGTCGTTCAGACGCGGCGCTGCATCGCCGTACTCGTCGGCCACCAGTTCCATCAGCAGCACGCCTTCAAGGAAGTCGTACGGCTTGGGCACGCGCACACCCGCGCTGGCCAAGCGGAACAGTGCCGCCACTTCGGCATTCTGCCAGGCGTCCTCGGTTTCCTTGCGCCCGAACTTCGAGCCCTTGGCCATGGCCCGGGCCTGACGGCTGTTGCGGACCTTGCGGCCCTCCTGATATTCGGCCGCCTGACGAAAACTTCGCTTGTTCGCCTCCTTGTAGACCTTCGCGCAACGTAGCTCGTTGCCGCAGCGCACCACATAAACAGCTGCTTCTTTACCACTCATGAGTGGGCGCAGCACCTCGTCGACCAGACCGTCCTCGATCAGGGGTTCAATGCGTTTTGGAGTCTTCATCAGCTTTTATTGTGGGTCCTTTATTACCAAACACGCGAATGACAGTCGTTATACGGCAATCCTTCCTCCACGGGGAGGGGTTGCCGACCTATGAACTTGCGATGCACACAATGTGCCTGATTAATCGACCGAGCCGAATCATAGCCGAGACCGGACTTGGCGTTGGCAACTGAATGCGAAGGCATTTGCGACAAGAGCTGACAG
Source organism: Pseudomonas sp. NFACC05-1 (assembly GCF_900100135.1). Lineage (NCBI taxonomy): Bacteria > Pseudomonadati > Pseudomonadota > Gammaproteobacteria > Pseudomonadales > Pseudomonadaceae > Pseudomonas > Pseudomonas sp. NFACC05-1. The sequence goes on from NZ_FMTR01000012.1 coordinate 29,381, forward strand.
CCGTGCCTACCGTCGGTTGTAAGCGATGCGAGGACTCAATGCTTGAACAGTTCCCCCGGCGTAAAGCCGAACATCCCCTTGAACGCGGCAATGAACGCGGACGTTGAATCATAGCCACAGGACAACGCAGCGCTGGTGACGCTGTCGCCCTGCTCCAGCGACCCCAGGGACGACAACAGGCGCATGCGCTGGCGCCAGGCGCGAAAGCTCAGGCCGGTCTCGCGCTGAAACAGGCGCATCAGGGTTTTTTCCGACGTACCCAGACGCTCAGCCCAGGCGTGCAAGGTGACGTTCTGCTCAGGCTGTTCGATCAACTCGTTACACAGCCCCAGCAGACGGGCATGTCGCGGCAGCGGCAGGGAGAATCCCACTTCCGGCAGGGTCGCCAGTTGGTCCAGCAACACCTGCACCAACCGTTGTTCCTGGGTATCGCCTTGCGGGTAATCGACCGGAAGCTGACAGAACACCTTGATCAACTCACGGGCCAGTGGCGTGACTTCCAGCACCCGACAGCGTTCATCGGCCCAGGGGCAGGCGTGACGATGGACATACAGGCTGCGCATTTCCGCCCGGGTGGAGGTCACCACCTGATGTTCCAGGTCGGCCGGGATCCAGATGCCCCGTTGTGGCGGGGCAAAGAAGCTACCCGCGGCGGTGTGTACGCCGAGAACGCCGCTGATGGCGTAGGAAAACTGCACCCAGTCATGACGATGGGCTTGCGTCCAGGAACCGGCGCTCAAGCTTTCGACGCGGGCATACAGCGGCCTCGGCAATTGCGCCAGGTCGGGGATACGTCGTTCCAGCTGCTGGTGTCCGTTAGGCGGCATTGATTGGCCTTATGTCGCAAGACGACTAGTGAGGACGACGTTAGGCTAAGTCGACTTTTCTTACAACTTGCGGTGCCCTATGCATATCCTCAGACACCTCAAACGCATGGTGACCGACTGGTTCCTGTGCGGCATGGTGCTCGCCACGCTGCTGGCGTACTTCTTTCCCACCTTTGGCGCCACGGGCGGTGCCATGCATGCCGAATGGGTGGTCAACATCGGCATCTTCGTGGTGTTCTTCCTGCACGGGGTCAACCTGTCCGGCGAACAGATCCGCCACGGTTTGAAGAACATCCGCCTGCATGTGATGGTGCAGGGTTTCACCTTTGGCGTGTTTCCATTGATCTGGCTGATCAGCCACTGGCTAGTCGGCAGCCATGTGCCTGCGCTGTTGATGCTGGGGTTCTTCTACCTGTGCGCCCTGCCCTCGACGATTTCTTCCTCGGTGGCCCTGACTGGCAGTGCAAAAGGTAACGTGCCGGCGGCGATTCTCAACGCGAGCCTGTCCAGCGTGCTGGGGATTTTCCTGACACCGCTGCTGGTCAGTTTCGTGGTCGGCAGCGGCGCCGGAGGTATCGACCTGGGGTCAACCTTGCTCGACCTGTGCCTGATGTTGCTGCTGCCACTGGTGCTGGGGCAGTTCCTGCGGCGTTGGCTGGCCGGCTTTTTCGGTCGGTATAAACGCTACACCAGCATCATCGACAAGCTGGTGATCCTGCTGCTGGTCTACGCGGCGTTCTGCAACTCGATGGTATCCGGCATCTGGCAACAGCAAGGCCACGGTGTGCTCTTGAGCGCAGTGCTTGGCAGTGCCGTACTGTTGGCGATAATCTTGTGGGCGACCACCCGCACCGCCCGCGCCCTGCACTTCAGCAGCGCCGATGAGGTTGCCGCGGTGTTCTGTGCCAGCAAGAAATCCCTCGCCGCCGGAGTGCCCATGGCGGCGTTGATTTTCGGCAACCATCCCGGCCTGGGGCTGATCCTGCTGCCGATCATGATCTATCACCCGCTGCAGTTGATCGTCTGCTCGATCCTCGCCGAGCGCTACGCCAGCCATCACCGGGAACTGGCGTCCCGCCAGGACGGCGCGGTCCTCAACGCTCGATAATCGCCGTCACCCCCTGGCCTGCGGCGGCGCAGATGGAGATCAAGCCGCGACCTCGCCCGGCGGCATCAAGCAACTTGGCGAGGTTGGCGACAATGCGCCCGCCCGTGGCGGCAAACGGGTGCCCGGCGGCCAGGGAACTGCCCTTGACGTTCAACCGGCTGCGGTCGATGGACCCGAGTGGCGCGTCGAGGCCCAGGCGCGTCTTGCAGTAGTCCGGGTCTTCCCAGGCCTTCAGCGTGCATAACACTTGGGCGGCGAACGCTTCATGGATCTCGTAGTAGTCAAAGTCCTGCAAGGTCAAGCCGTTGCGCGCCAGCAACCGCGGCACGGCGTAGACCGGGGCCATCAACAGTCCTTCGGCGCCATTGACGAAATCCACCGCCGCCGTTTCGCCGTCGCGCAGGTACGCCAGGATCGGCAGGCCTCGGGCCTTGGCCCACTCTTCGCTGCCCAGCAGCACCAACGAAGCGCCATCGGTCAGTGGCGTGGAATTACCCGCAGTCATCGTGCCCTTCGCGCTTTTTTCGAAGGCCGGCTTGAGGGAGGCGAGTTTTTCCGGGGTCAGGTCCGGGCGCAGGTTGTTGTCCCGGGTCAGGCCAAGAAACGGTGTCATCAAGTCGTTCTGCCAACCTTCGGCATAGGACGCGGCCATTTTCTGATGGCTTTCCAGGGCCAACTGGTCTTGCGCCTCCCGGGGGATCTGCCAGGTCTGGGCCATCAATTCGCAATGCTCCCCCATGTTCAGGCCGGTGCGCGGTTCGTTGATGCGCGGCAGGTCGGGGACGAGGTGCTGGGGACGCAGCTGCAGGAAGGTCTTGATCTTGTCGGCGGTGGTCTTGGCGCGATTGGCTTGCAGCAGGATCCTGCGCAGGCCTTCATTGACCGCGATCGGCGCATCCGAGGTGGTGTCGACGCCGCCGGCAATACCGCTGTCGATCTGCCCCAGGGCGATCTTGTTGGCCACCAGCAGCACCGTTTCCAGCCCGGTGCCACAGGCCTGCTGTACGTCATAGGCCGGCGTCATCGGTGACAGCCGCGAGCCGAGCACGCATTCGCGGGTCATGTTCATATCCCGGGAGTGCTTGAGCACCGCACCGGCAGCCACTTCGCCGATGTGCAAGCCATGCAGGTTGTAGCGTTCGATCAGCCCCTCGAGGGCAGCCGTCAACATCGCCTGGTTGCTGGCGGTGGCATAGGCCCCGTTGGAGCGGGCGAACGGAATGCGGTTACCACCGATGATCGCGACGCGGCGTAGTTGTGTCATGAAGAACTCCCCTGTGTAGGTCTAGTGCCCTATGAAGACTCAACCGAACCCTGTGGGAGCAAGCTTTGCTCCCACAGGAATTCGGTGCCCTGGAAAAAGCGCTCCCGCTCAAGCTTAGGCTTTATCTCGCCAATCGAACGACTGATTGCCAATCATGGTCCACACTTGGAACCTCATCAGCCGGAGTGTGTTCCATGTCTGACCGTTATATCGACTTCGCCAATTCGCCCATTGGCCGGCGCATGGTCGGGTCCCTCGGCCTGCCATCGCCGGTGCGCCTGGAACGCTGGCAGGCCGGGCGCCTGCGGCCGATCGAAGGCGCATTGCTACTGGGCGGCGGGCCGTTGACCGAACAGATCGGCACGTTTGCCAAGCGCCTGACCGACAGCATTTTCATCTATGGCGGCGAGCCGACCCTGGCCACCGAGTGGATCCCCGGCCATGGCCCGAAAATCAAGGCGGTGGTGTACGACGCCAGCCATTTGCTGCAGGTCGACCAGCTCAAGCAGTTGCGGGAATTTTTCCAGCCACTGATGAAAAACCTCGACCACAGCGCCCATGTCGTCATCCTCGGTCGCGCGCCGGAAAGTCTTGCCGACCCATTCGCCGCCAGTGCCCAGCGGGCGTTGGAGGGTTTCAGCCGTTCCCTGGCCAAAGAGCTGCGCCACGGTGGGACGCTGCAACTGCTGTACGTCGGCGACGGCGCCGAAGCCCAGCTGGAAGGCGCACTGCGGTTTTTCCTGTCGCCCAAGAGCGCCTTCATCTCCGGGCAGGTCATTCGCCTCAACGCCTGTGACACCCAGGTCCAGGACTGGACCCGACCACTGACTGGGCTCAAGGCACTGGTCACCGGTGCAGCCCGCGGGATCGGCGCTTCCATCGCCGAAACCCTGGCCCGTGATGGCGCCGACGTGATCCTGCTGGACGTGCCGCAGGCCAAGACCGACCTCGACGCCCTGGCGGCTCGCTTGAGCGGGCGCAGCGTCACGCTGGACATCTGCGCCCAAGATGCCGCGGCACAGCTGATCGAGCACCTGCCCGACGGCGTCGATATCCTGGTGCACAACGCCGGCATCACCCGGGACAAGACCCTCGCCAACATGACCCCGGAATTCTGGGACGCGGTGCTGGCCGTGAACCTCAATGCCCCGCAAGTATTGACCAAGGCCCTGCTCGACAGCGGCACCCTGCACGACAATGGCCGCGTCGTGCTGCTGGCCTCCATCAGCGGCATTGCCGGCAACCGTGGGCAGACCAACTATGCGGCGAGCAAGGCCGGGCTGATCGGCTTGGCCCAGGCCTGGGCACCGTTGTTGCAACCACGGGGCATCAGCATCAACGCCGTGGCGCCGGGTTTCATTGAAACGCGCATGACCGCCGAGGTTCCCTTCGCGCTACGCGAAGCCGGGCGGCGCATGAGTTCCCTGGGCCAGGGCGGCCTGCCCCAGGATGTCGCCGAAGCCGTTGCATGGCTGGCGCAACCGGGCACGGGTGCCGTGACCGGCCAGGCCCTGCGGGTATGCGGGCAAAGCCTTCTGGGAGCGTGACCATGACGATCCAATGGCATGAAGTCAGCAGCCCGCCCTCCATGTCCGGGCTTTATTCGAAAGCGGCGACACGGCGCAAGGTCACCGGAACGACCCTGCCCGAGGAAGGGCTGCGTCAAATGCTTCAGGTCGACCCGCAACGCCTGGCGGCCTATCGCAAAGTCTGCGGGTTCGTCGATAACGGACTGCTGCCGCCGACCTATCCCCACGTCTTGGCGTTTGCCCTGCAAATGCAATTGCTCACCGCGCGGAATTTTCCATTTCCACTGCTGGGGCTGATCCACTTGAGCAACCGCATTCGTCTATTGCGGCCCATGGGCGGGGTTGGCCAAGTGCGTGCCAGCGTCAATGTCGAGAATCTTCAAGCCCACCCCAAGGGCGCGGTATTCGACCTGGTGACCCGCCTCGATGACCAGTTGGGGCCGCTATGGGAGGCCCAGAGCCAGATGCTTTGCAAAGGCGTCCAGCTCGACGGGGCACTTGTGGAGGACTCACCGCAGGCCAGCCTGCCCTTGATTGAAGTCGCGCACTGGACCGCACCGGCAGACATCGGGCGGCAATATGCCAAAGTGTCTGGCGACTACAACCCGATTCACCTGAGCGGTATCAGCGCCAGGCTGTTCGGCTTCCCCACCGCCATCGCCCACGGCTTGTGGAACAAGGCCAGGACCCTCGCGGCGCTGGATGACCACCTGCCCGAGGCCAACATCGAGATCGAGGTGACCTTCAAGAAACCGGTACGCCTGCCCAGCGAAGTGACCCTGCTGTCCAGCGCGGCGGGATCCAGTGGACAACTGCAACTGGTGGGGACCGGGGCGCTGGAGCATATGGTGGGAGAGTGGCGGCCGGTGACCTGAGCAGCCCCCCCTAATGTGGGAGCGAGCTTGCTCGCGATGGCAGTGGCTCAGCCTCCCCCCATCTTGAATTCGCCGTGCTCAGCGCGGCGGGTAGTTGGACAGGATCCGCCCAACCGTCTCGCGCACGGCCGTGTTGCGGTCAGCCGGGTTGGGGGAATTGCTGAGCAGTTGTTCGTCACTGCCACGCCACACCAGCTTGCCGTCCTTGCCATCGAGCAGGTCGATCTGCACGGTGGCGACCTTGTAGCTGATGTTGCGGGTTTCGTTGTACATCGGCCCGCCCCAATAGCCATTCCAAGGGCCGCCCCACCCGCCGCCGTAGTGGGTGGTGACCTGCTGCTGGCGGTCCTCGACGATCAAATAGGCCTGGACCAGCACATCGCCATGCCCGCCAGCCGCCGGACGCAAGCCGCGCTGGTCGAGTTGATCGGCAACCGCCTGGCGGATTCGCTGTTCGGTCAGGTCGCTCTTGATGCGAGGGTCATCGGGGCGATATTGCAGCGCCGGGTCTTTCCAGCTCCAACTGCGATACGCCGCGAAATCGCGGCTGGTGTCGAAATCATGGTTGACCTGATTAGAGGCACAAGCGCCCAACAATAGGGTGAAGGCCAGTAGAGCAAGACGGCGAAACATGGTTTTACTCCGTTGCGTAATCAACTTGGAGGATACGCCGACATGGCTTTTTCCACTGCAGCACGAATGGCATCGGTGCGCTCGCTTTGACTGCCCCGCTGGCCGGTCTCGGCGCTGGCGCTCCATACCGGTTGCCCCGTGCGGGCATCGAACAGATCCACCCGCACCACCACGACCTGCTCCTGATACGTGCGCACCATCGGCACCGGATGGTACATCCCATAACCCGGGCCATAGCGGTCATAACGGTTATAGCCGCCGTAGTAACCGGCATCATAGTCGTCGCGGACCTGGCGCACGCGGGTTTCCAGACGCAGGTCGGCGCTGACGAACAGGTCGGCGGGCCGGTTGTCATGCAGCGGGCGCAGGCCACGCTGGTCCAGGGCATTGCTCACCGCTTCGGCCACTTGAGCCGAGTCCGCCCAGGCGGAACCCGACGGCAGGCGCCCGTCACGCCAGGCCCAACTGCGATAGCGCCCATAGTCACGGGGCGGCGCAGGGTAAGCGCTGCGGTCGAACACCGTGGCGGCCTCGGCCGGTGCCGGCGGCAGTGGATTGGACGTGGCGACATAGGGGTTGCTGCCCTGGCAGGCCGCCAGTCCCAGGCACAGCATCAACAACCCTGAACGACCTTTCATTTCGCTCTCCGGTCACACTGGACGGCAGATCCAGTGCAGATAACGTCCCAACCCGGCAAACGCCGGATGGCGACGGTGGGCCAGTTCCATTTCCAGCAACTGCGCAAGCTCCACGCGGCCCTGGAACTCTACCGGCATATAGTCATGGAAAACCCGCACACCACTCTGGTTTTCGACCTGCCACAGGCCTTCAAGTTGCGCCGCCAACTCTCGTGGATCAAGAGGTTGTTGCGGCGTCAGGCTCTGTTTTTCGCCGGCCATGTCATTTTTGCGCAACTTGCGAAAATGCCCCTTGAGCAGGTTGCGATAGACCAGCGCGTCGCGGTTGTAGAATGCCAGGGACAGCCAGCCGCCAGGGACCGTGAGTTGATGCAGCACTGGCAGGATCGCGTGAGGTTCGGCCAGCCATTCCAGCACCGCGTGACACAACACCAGGTCGTAAGGTTCAGTGAGCTGGCCGAGCAGGTCCTGCCACGGCGCCTGGATGAACGTGGCGCTCTGGCCCGCCTCGGCAAAGCGCTGGCGGGCGCCTTCGAGCATGGGCTCGGCCGGCTCGGCCAGGGTCACCTGGTGACCGCGTTCGGCCAGCCACAACGACATGTGGCCCAGGCCGGCGCCGATGTCCAGCACGCGCAATGGACGCTGTGGCAAAGCTTCCAGCAGATCGGCCTGAAGCACCGCCAGGCGGATCGCGCCCTTGGCCCCTCCGTAGATTTTTTCGGCAAAACGCGTGGCGAGCTGATCGAAATGACGGTCGCTCATTGGCCGAACCGCCGTTCGCTGTCAGCCAGTTTGCTGCGCACCACGGCGTCCATGTCCAGGCCCAGTTCGCTGCAAAGCAGCAACAGGTACAACACGATGTCACCGACCTCCTGCCCGGCGTGGGCCAGTTTGTCCGCCGGCAACTGGCGCGACTGGTCCTCGGTCAGCCACTGGAAAATCTCCACCAGTTCGGCCATTTCCACACTGGCGGCCATGGCGAGGTTTTTCGGGCTGTGGAATTGCCGCCAGTCGTTACGGTCACGAATGGCATGCAGGCGTTCGGTCAGTTCAACAAGGTTCATCGGGTTCTCCTGAATGCGCATAGCTTCAGGGGGATGACCTGGGAAGGCAAGAGTCTCGGTACGAAGCGACAGTTTGCCCCATAATCGAACCAACTCGGCCGCTACAGCTCCTACAATCAGGAGCCAACGGCTCAGCTCAGATCCCCTCCCATCAGGATGCACACATGCAGGCAGAAAGCTTTTTCGAATGGCTCGGCCAGGCGCTCGGTTCGGTGATCCGTTTCATCGTCGACCTGCTCAGCGGTCTCTTCAACACCCTGGCCAATGCCGGCGGCAATTTTGTCGATGGGCTGTCACGTACCCTGGGCATGGACACCTCGATCATCAGCATCATCGCGCTGATCCTCGGGCTGATGTTGCTTTACTCGGCGATCCGCGCGTTCATGCGGGCCTCGATCGTCATGGGCATCATCTGGCTGGTGCTGGGGTTGTGGTTGTTGAGCTGGATTATCCACTAGCACTCGGATCGCTCCCCACCACAGAGCCCGCGCCGGACACAGCACCTGTGGCGAGGGAGCTTGCTCCCGCTGGGTGGCGAAGCCGCCCCAAATGGGCTGACGCAATCTTCCAGACACATCGCGCCAGCCGGCTTTACGACTGCTTCGCAGCCGAGCGGGAGCAAGCTCCCTCGCCACAATGAGTCCGAAGTCACTTTGGAGAATTGCGTGTTCCCCTCCGCACCGGGCACGATCAATTCAGGAACCCGCTACAATCGCGCTCCATCAAGGAGCCCGCATGTCCAACCTGACCACCGACTGGCGCGACCGCCTTACCCATCGCCGGGTCTGGGCGCTGGCTGCGCCAATGATTCTCTCGAACATTTCCGTACCGCTGGTGGCCTTGGTGGACAGTACCGTCATCGGCCATTTGCCCCATGCCCATCAGTTGGGCGCGGTAGCGGTCGGGGCGAGTTTGTATACGGTGCTGGCGTGGGCCATGGGTTTCCTGCGCATGGGCACCACCGGGTTCGCCGCCCAGGCTACCGGGCGCGGTGATGGGGCGGCGTTGCGACAAGTGCTGCTGCAAGGGCTGCTGTTGGCGATAGGGTTGGCGGTACTGCTCGCTGCCGTCGGCGTGCCATTGAGCGACGTAGCGTTGCACTTCATGCAGCCGTCCGCCGAGCTCAACCAGTTGACCCAGGATTTCTTTCACACCCGGCTGTTCGGCCTGCCGGCGGCGCTGGCCAGTTATGCGCTGGTGGGCTGGTTCCTCGGTGCCCAGAATGCCCGGGCACCGTTGGCAATCCTGTTGGTGACCAACCTGATCAACATCGCCCTCAACCTGTGGTTCGTGATCGGCCTGGACTGGGGCGTGACCGGTTCGGCCCGGGCGTCGGTGATCGCCGAGTGGACCGGTGCGCTGGTCGGCCTGGCCCTGGCTCGTCACACACTGCGCGCCTGGCCTGGACAGATTGCCTGGGGCGCCCTGGGGGTGTGGCAGAGCTGGCGTCCGCTACTGGCGGTGAACCGGGACATTTTCATCCGCAGCCTGGTGCTGCAAGCGGTGTTTTTCCTGATCACCGTGCAAGGCGCACGCCTGGGGGATGCGACCGTGGCGGCCAATGCCTTGCTGCTCAACGGCCTGTTGCTGACAGCCCATGCCCTGGACGGCCTGGCCCATGCCGTCGAAGCGCTGTGCGGCCATGCCATTGGCGCCCGCGACCGCCTGGCGCTGCGTCGCTCGCTGGTGGTGGCGTGCGGCTGGTCGTTGATCGCCAGCCTGGGCTTTGCACTGCTGTTCCTGCTCGCCGGCCACCTGTTCATCGACATGCAGACCGACATTCCTGACGTGCGCGCCACCGCTTATCACTACCTGCCCTACCTGGCCGCCTTGCCGCTGATTGCGGTCTGGAGTTACTTGCTCGACGGGCTGTTCATTGGCGCCACCCGTGCCCGGGAAATGCGCAACGGCATGCTGCTGACCCTGCTGCTGGTGTTGCCCATCGCCTGGGCGCTGCAAGGGCTGGGCAACCATGGGTTATGGATAACCTTCCTGCTGTTCATGGCCCTGCGCAGCCTGACCCTCGGCGCTTTCGCCTGGCACTTGCAGCGGCACGATCGCTGGCTCGGCGCATCAGCCCACTAACGCTCAATCCTGGCTGCCCTGCCAGCGCCGGCGCAGATGCTCGAACCGCTCGCGCTGCGAACCACCCACCAGGCCAGGCACTGGCCGGGCATCGGGGTATTGCAGGCGCAGCCACAACCAGTCATCGAGCACCGCCCGCTCGGTAAACCCCAGCGTCAGGCCCTGCTGCAAATTCCCCCAGAGCCGCTGGTAATTACATCCGGTGGAGCGGCACCATTGCCAGGCGTGACGCTCCAGCAGGCACCGTTGCAACTGGTCCTGCTGCCGGTCGCTGAGCCCGTGCTCTTTCTCCAGCGCCGCCACCGGCAGCCCAGGGTTGGACAGTTGTTGCCAACCCTGGCTGCCGATCGCCCGGTCGGCCCAGGTGCCACCAAACCAGCGCAACAAACTGATCGGGCCCAGCCAGCAACTGAGTTCTTGAGGGTCGCAACCGTCGAAGAAATAGCTGGCGATGTACGGGTTGTAATAGCTCAACAAAGCTTTGTGGTGCAGACCCAGGGTCACCGTCAGCATGCGCCGCAGATGCGCCAGCAATTGCGCAGCAGGCGATGGGCTGACCAACAACAGCCCCGGCCAGGAACCTGGATCCAGGTGACAAAGGCTGGCCAGCGCAGGCGAATGGCGCAGATCCACCAACAGCGGACCGTGCTCTCGCAGCCCATGCAGCTCGGTGTTTTCAAACAAGGCAAAGCACCGGGCCTTGGCGAACTGCGCGCGCACCAGCCGCGCAGCGCCAGGCGCACTCGGTACGTCGAGCAGCAGCCATTGCGGCGGTGATCCAGACAGGGGCGCGGCGTTCATCGAGCGACACTCGCGCCACGCCGCATGAGCATACGGCAGGTGCACAGTGGCTGGGAGCAGGGGCTGAAAGGCCCGCCTTCGGGCAACAAGCACAACAAGACCAGCGGCTCGGCCTCCCGGATTGCAGACAACAGAAACGGATCGGCAACCGATGGCCCACGCGTTTCGCCTGTGGATGACTCATCCACAATCTCTACTGAGGCAGGCGCATCCAGAAATGCACTGATCATTGGCCGATCCGGATCGCCTTCGATAAAGCTCACCAGCACCTCGGTGCCGTCACTCAAGGCGCCCGCCACGCCCGGGACCAGTTCGGGCGCCAAAGGCAGCCAGCAATGACTGGGGCTCGCGCCTTCGCCCTGGTAGAGCCAGTCAAACTGCACCGCCACGCGCCCCGCTCCCAGCTCCGACGGCTCGTCCACCGCCACGACCCAGCCACGTTGCCGGCTCACCATGCGCGGTTTTACCGGGACCTCCTCCGGCACGAACAGCACGCCCCGGGGAATGGCCCTGAAATGATTGCCGTACACCCCCGCCTGTGCGCGGTGCTCGACCTTCGTCAGCAGCCAGCGCCGGTTCCAGTCGGCAAACGGATGGCCCGTCAGCTTCAGCACCTGACCACCGTGCAGGCTCATCAAGTCGCTGCGCCCCTGGGCGACCTGCTCCTCCGACACATCGGTTTGCACGCTGAACGAGCGCACCGCGGCAATCGGGTCGTCGTCCGCGTAGACCGCCTTACCGGCAGGGGGAAAACTGTGTGGATTATCAGCGAACACCAGGCAATGCCCGTCCCGGGTGTGTTCGAAATGAAAGTGGATACCCGCCTGGGCGCATACGCGCTGCAGGAACTGCAGGTCCGACTCTCGATACTGGGTACAGAAATCCTGCGGTGGATAATCGCCACTCAAATCCAGGCACAGGCTGCGGCCAATGATGTCATGGGCCTTGAGCACCTGGCGAATGATCTGCGGCACCGAGCGGGCGCTGAAAACCCGCTGGCTGAATCGCTGCGCCAGACAGGCCAGCTTCGGCCCGATACGCACCTGGCAGCCGGCGCCATGACTGTGTTGGACCAACTCATGAAGCTGCCCATGAACACCTCGGCCCGGGGCCCCGAAACTCAACCAGACGCTGCGGTACAACAGGCCCGCCAGGTCCAGGTTCGCGTCGCGCAACGACAGCTGCGCTTCATAGACGAAGGGTTCGCTGATCGCTTCGCTACCCGTGAAGGCCACGACGTCAACAGGCTCGGGCAGACCGGCTATCTCCAGACGAAAGGCTGGCTCGCTGGCTGGATCGGACATCGGCGTTTCTCTACAGGAGGGGCGGTCGGGGATTCTCGCCGAGAGCCATGGCCGAGTAGAGGGGCCAAGTACAAGTTAGGAAAGGGACTACACGAAATAAGGACATCGCCGGTTAAACGCACCGATGTGCGGAAACAGCGGCGGCACACATAAAAATGCCCTTCAGGACTGTCCGAAAAAACCCGCAGCATGCGGTGTATTTTTCTGACAGCCCTGGAGGGCGGTGTTAATCGGTGGAACAGACGCGCCCCTGTGGCGAGGGAGCTTGCTCCCGCTGGGCTGCGTAGCAGCCCCCTTTTGTGAGCGCTTCGCACTCAAGCGGGAGCAAGCTCCCTCGCCACAGGTCCGCCGGCACGGAACCGGCATCAGTCGATCAAGACGACAGGTAGGAGGAACGCGTCAGCCCCAGGCGCAAGGCATCGAGGAACTGGGTACGTTCGGCGGCGCTGATACGGGCGCTGGCGCACTTGTCGCGGTAGTGAGTCATCAACTCCTCCGGCGACAGGTGCACGTAGCGCAGCATGTCCTCGATGGTGTCGTGGGTTTCGATACCGGCGTGGTACACGCTGCCATCGGCGTTCTGGTAGATGTTCACCGAGTCGGTGTCACCGAACAGGTTGTGCATGTCACCAAGGATTTCCTGGTAGGCACCCACCAGGAAGATGCCCAGCAGATAGTCTTCATCCGGCTTGAGAGCGTGAACCGGCAGGCTGGTCTCGATGCTCTGCTCGTCGACGTACTGCTTGATCTTGCCGTCCGAGTCGCAGGTCAGGTCTTGCAGCACGGCGCGGCGCAGCGGCTCTTCGTCCAGGCGATGCAGCGGCAGGATCGGCAACACCTGGCCGATGGCCCAGGTGTCCGGCAGGCTCTGGAACACCGAGAAGTTGCAGATGTATTTGTCGGCCAACTTGTCGTTGAGCTCATCCAGCACCTGGCGGTGCGAGCGCTGGCGCGCCTTCAACGAGTTGTGCAGGCGACGGCACACCGCGAAATAGCATTGCTCGGCCAAGGCTTTTTCGGCCAGGGTCAGTTTGCCGTCGGCATATTGGGTCGCCACGTCGCTCATGTAGTGGGTGGCGCGCCAGTAAGTCTCGGTGACCATCTCGATATCAGTCGGGCCCAGCAGGTCAACCAACCATTGCACGGTTTCCGGCAGTTCCTGCTTGTTGTCGATCACCGGCACGTCGTCGTTGTGTTTCTCGACGTCGGTCACTTGCACCACCAGCATGGCGTGGTGAGCGGTCAGCGAGCGGCCGCTTTCGGAGAAGATGTTCGGATGCGGCAGGCTCTGGGCATCGCAGAACTCCTTGAGCATGCCGACCACGACACCGGCGTAATCGTCCATGTCGTAGTTGATCGAGCTGGCATTGCGCGAGTGCGTGCCGTCGTAGTCCACGCCCAGGCCACCGCCGACGTCGATGTGATCCACCGGCAGGCCGAGGTTGCGCAGCTCACCGTAGTAACGGATCGCTTCCTTGAAGCCATGCTGGTAGTCCGCCAGGTTGGCGATCTGCGAACCCATGTGGAAGTGCAGCAGGCGAATGCCCTGGTCCAGGCCGGCAGCACGGAAACGCTCGACCACCGACAGCAGTTGCGCGGCCGACAAGCCGAACTTGGACTTCTCGCCACCGGTATCGGCCCACTTGCTCGACGCCAGGGATGACAGGCGCACGCGCAAGCCGACCTGCGGCTTGACCTTGAGCGTCGCGGCCTCTTCGATCACCAGGCCGACTTCGGACTCTTTCTCGATGACGATGAAGACGTTGTGACCGAGCTTCTGGCCCATCAGCGCCAGACGGATGAATTCGCGGTCCTTGTAGCCGTTGCAGACGATGGTCCCGCCCTTCGGCGCCAGGGCCAGGACCGCCAGCAGCTCCGGCTTGGAACCGGCTTCCAGGCCGATGGAGACGTTCTGGGTGGCGATGATGTTCTCGATCACCGCTTCCTGCTGGTTGACCTTGATCGGATAGAGCGCGGTGTACTTGCTCTGGTATTCCAGGCGCGCGATGTTGCTGTCGAAGGCGCCGGTGAGCTGGCGCACACGGTCTTGCAGGATGTCGGGGAAGCGCACCAGCAAGGGCAGTGATAGGCCGCTCTGGCGCAACTGGTCGACTTGCTCGAACAGGTCGATGGGCGAGCTGTCGGGACCGTTCGGACGGACTTCGACGCGACCGGCTTCATTGATCGCGAAATACCCGGCCCCCCAATGGCGAATCCCGTAAACACTGCGGCTGTCCGCAACTGTCCATTGGCTGCCATCGTCTTTGCGTGTGCGTCGTACGGACATCGAAGTCCCCTATAAAGAAGTCAAAATGCACCATCCGGTCGGAGGCTGGGGCAGTCTAGAGAGTGAAAATGACGAATTGCCTGTTAGCAAGGTAGACCCTGCTCCCAGCGATGAGTTTAGAAACCCGTTCAGAACAGGCTCTGTGAAAACCATGCGGGCGACCTCGAACGTTGGATTCGGGTCAAGCCGAGGGTGGCTTTCACAGAGGCTGCTAGCCGCCGGATTTCTTTGCCTTGAAGCCGTGCTTGACCAGTTCCGCCAGCAGCAGCTCGACGTGATCGCCCTGGATCTCGATGATGCCGTCTTTCAACGCACCACCGGTGCCACAGCGTTTCTTCAACGTGGTGGCCAGCTCCTTGAGCGCGTCTTCGGCCAACGGCACGCCAGTGATCGTGGTCACCGTCTTGCCGCCGCGACCTTTGCTTTCACGGCGCACGCGCGCTATGCCGTCACCGGCAGGGATGGCGGTCTGTTTGCAGATGCAGGCATCCACCGGCTGACGGCAATCAGGGCAATGACGACCGGCGTCGGTAGAAAATACCAGGCCGCCCAGGGCGGCGAAGGATGCGGCTTTTTTGGCCACCGGCAATCCTCTCGGGAGGACAAAGACTGGTCGAGGGGGAATGTGCCTCGACCGCGAAACCCCACTCAGGCAGGGGCAGCGCTACTGGACCGCAGACACGGTTCAGCTTGAAAAGTCGCGCAGTGTAACGGCAAAAAGCCGACTTGCTAAGGGCCAATCAGCGCCAATTTATAGCTTCTTTGCGACGCTGCCGCCATGGACCCGCAAATAGCGTTCAAGCGCCGCCAGAGAGTCCGGGCAGTAAGGCTTGCGCTGGATTTCATCAAGCACCTGTTCGAGGGGCAGGAAACGCGCTTCGAGGACTTCTTCAGGCTGCAGCACCAGCGGGCCGTCCCACACCGCCGAGAACGCCGAGCACCACAGGCGACTGCCAGGGTCTTCGAAATAAAAATGGTCGTGTGCGGTCAGTTCCACGCCGCTCACGCCCAGCTCTTCCGCCAGTTCACGGGCAGCCGATTCGGCGTAGGTCTCGTCGGCCTGGACCATGCCGCCCGCCGCCACGTCCCAGAAACCCGGGTAGATGGCCTTGCTCAGGGTGCGCCGATGAACACACAGCTCACCAGACGAATTGAACAGCATGATGTAGGTGCCGCGTCCGATCAGGCCACGCTCGCGCAGCTCTGAACGCACCAGGCTGCCGAGCAGGTTGTCCTGCTCATCGACCCACGCAATCAGCTCGGCATCCGAGGCCACTCGATGGGCGACCTCCCGGGGGCTTTCGCTCATGAATCAACCCTGGTTCAGCAGTTGCCGCAAGTCGATGACCGCTGCGTTGGCCCGGGAAATGTAGTTGGCCATGACCAGCGAGTGGTTCGCCAATACACCGAAGCCGCTGCCGTTGAGGATCATCGGGCTCCAGACCGGTTCCTGGGACGCTTCCAGTTCACGGATGATCTGCCGCACGCTGACCGTGGCGTTCTTTTTCGCCAGGACATCGGCGAAGTCCACTTCGATGGCGCGCAGCAGGTGCGACAACGCCCATGCCTGGCCACGGGCCTCATAGAACACGTTATCGATTTGCAGCCACGGGGTCTCGACCACTTCTTCATCCACCTGTGGCACCTGGCCCGGGGCCGGGACTTCGGTTTTCAGCGAGGTGTTGAGCTTGACCCGGCCAACGCTGGCCGACAGACGCTGGGACAACGAACCCAGGCGAGTGCCGACATCCCCGAGCCAGTTGTTCAGGTTGTCGGCGCGGGCGTAGAACAGTGCGCTTTTCTGGCTTGGGTCGGACAGACGCGCCTGATAGCGGCTCAGGGAATTGATGCCTTCCTGGTATTCAGATTCGCTGGAGGGCAGTACCCAACTGCGGTTGTCGAAGTTGAAGCGCGGTTCGGCCTTGGCCAGGTCGGCGTCCTCGGCGGACTGGGACTGGGAACGGGCGAAGTCCTTGCGCAGGGCACGGCTCAGGTCGCGGACCTGCACCAGCACGCCGTATTCCCAGCTCGGCATGTTGTCCATCCACAGGCCAGGTGGGAAGCGGTCGTTGGAGATGTAGCCACCCGGCTTGCTCAGCAGGGTCCCGGCCACCGTCTTGAGCGTCTCGACCGTGGTGTAGCCCACCACCATCTGCCGGCCATCTTTCTCGGCTGCGGCCTGGGCGTTCTGCTGCACAGGGAACAGCGCGGGCTCCTGGCTCCAATACCAGCCGACGGCAATGGTCACCAGCAGGTAAAGGCCGATCAGCGTCGCCAGTGCGCGACTGAAAAAAAGCCCACCCAGGTAGCTGCGGGTGTCCGATTTCGGCTCGGCGGCACGTTCAGGCGCGCTGCCCGCGCGGTTTTTCCAGTCCAGCATGGTGATATCCCTTCAATCACTTGAGTTCTCGGTTCGACCACAACCCTACGCCATCGTGCCTGATTTGAAACGCGATAATGCGGCGCCCATCATGCCGGGCGCGACAGGGCAATCGAACAGCACTATAAAGGAAGCGTTGCCATCGGCCTACGAGACTGGTCAGTCACAAACTGAATTTCGCGACTGGACAGAATATTGACGTATGACACTCATGCAGAGGAAAAGAGGTGCTAGCATAGAGCCACCAGTCGATCTCAGCATGCACCCTAACTAGTAGTCAGGATATGACCGAGCCAGAAGACCCCAGCCGTGAGCGCCTCAAGCACCACTTTGCCCAGCGGGTAATTCATCAGGCTCGTCAGATCCTGGAGATTTGGCAGCGCCTGCAACGCAGTGAGTGGTCAAGCACCGACCTGTCGGAGCTCAGCGAAGCCAACCTGCGCCTGCTGCGCTTTGCCGAGCGCTTCGAACAGCCCGAGCACGCCCAGTTGGCCCAAGGCATCAGCCAGTCACTGCAAGCGGTGGACGCCAATCGTGGGCGCCTGAGCAGCCACCTGATCACCGAAATCAACCGCTTGATGCAGCGCTTGTCGCGTACCGGCCTGCGTCATGGCGACCAACTCGAACAAACCTTCCTGCCGCCGCTGCGCAAACCCATCTACGTGTTGCTGCAAGATCATGACCGCGCCGAGCGCCTGGCCAAGCAGTTGGAGTTCTTCGGCCTCGGCGCCCAGGCGCTGGACAGCGTCGCGGGGTTCCGCGCCTCCATGGTCGAACGCCTGCCGGCGGCGATTGTCATGGATGTGGATTTCAGCGGCCCCGGCGCTGGCCTGAAACTGGCCGCCGAAGCCCAGGAAGGCCTGGAGCAGCCGCTGCCGCTGTTGTTCTTCAGTTTGTTGGAAACCGACACGCCGACACGCCTGGCCGCGGTGCGTGCCGGTGGGCAGGAGTTTCTCACCGGCACCCTCGAAGCCTCGAGCCTGCTGGAAAAGATCGAAGTGCTGACCTGCGTTGCCCAGTACGATCCGTACAAAGTGCTGATCATCGATGACTCCCGTGCCCAGGCCATGCATACCGAACGCTTGCTCAATAGCGCCGGCATCATCACCCGCACGCTGATCGAGCCGATCCAGGCCATGGCCGAACTCGCGGACTTCCAGCCCGACCTGATCATTCTCGACATGTACATGCCGGCCTGCACCGGCACGGAACTGGCCAAGGTGATACGTCACAACGACCGCTACGTCAGCGTGCCGATCATCTACCTGTCCGCCGAAGACGACCTGGACAAGCAACTCGATGCCATGAGCGAAGGTGGCGACGACTTCCTGACCAAACCGATCAAGCCCCGGCACCTGATCACCACGGTGCGCAACCGTGCCGCCCGGGCACGCAACCTCAAGGCGCGGATGGTGCGCGACAGCCTCACCGGCCTGTACAACCACACCCATATCCTGCAACTGCTCGAGGATTGCAGCTTTCGCGCTCGTCGCGAAGGCAAGCCCCTGAGCTTTGCCATGCTCGATATCGACCATTTCAAACGGGTCAATGACAGCCACGGCCACCCCATGGGCGACCGGGTGATCAAGAGCCTGGCGCTGTTTCTCAAGCAACGCCTGCGCAAGACCGACTTCATCGGCCGTTACGGCGGCGAAGAGTTCGCCATCGTCATGCCCGACACCGACATCGACGCCGCCTGCAAAGTGCTGGATGAAATTCGCCAGCGCTTTGCCGAAATCCACTATCCAGCCCAGCCCCATGATTTGTGGTGCACCTTCAGCGCCGGCGTGGTGGAGATGAGCGATGACTCCGACAGCCTGATGATGGCCAGCCAGGCGGATGAAGCGCTGTATCGCGCCAAGCATGCCGGGCGCAACCGGATACAGAGCGCCCGCCAATCAAAGCAAAGTGCCACCTTTTCATCGGAATCGACCGATTCGGTCATAAACCTGTAACGCAAACGCAATAACTTCAAGCGCTTACGATTCTGCCCCTGGTAGACACTTGATGCGCCTGAAGCTGCTGACCAATCTCAATACCCTTCTTTTAGTTGCCGTGTGCCTCGGCCTCGGCGCCACGCTGTGGTGGTCGCAGATTGCCCTGGAGCGACCCTATCTGCTGATGGAGCGCTACCTGGGCCTGTCGCAACAATTCCAGGGCGAAGTGGCGCGCAACATCGAGGACTATCTGGCCAGCGGCGATGCCCTGCGCTTGAGCACCGCCACCCAGGCGCTGGAAACCCTGCAAAAAGACCTGGATCAATTTCCCCCGGAAATGGCCAAGACCCTGCGCCCGAGCCTGGCGAACCTCGACAGCTTCAGCAAGACCGATCTGCTGGCCGCCGGCAAACTGGCCGGTGATCCGCAGGCCTTGCTGCTACAGGCCGAACGAGAGTTGAGCGCCAGCCTCGATCAACTGGCCCAATACGCCAATGGCGCCCCGGCCTACTTGCCCGCGCTGTTTGCCGCGTCGCAGCACCTGGGCCGCCTATCCCTCACGCGGGACAAACTGGTCAGCAGTGGCCGCAGCGAATTGGCCGCCGACGTCGAGCGGGAACTGGCGAGCATCCGTGTGGAGGCCGAACGCCTCGACAACCTGCCACTGTTGGGCGTCACCGCCAGCAGCGAATCAGGCAGCGATGATTTCGCCGCGCTGATGGGTTTGCAAATCCAGGAAAAAACCGCCGCCGAAGATGCGGGCATCGCCCTCAAGCGCGAGCTAAACAGCCTGCTCGGTCGTTACCCGGCAGAATTGGCCCGCACCCGTGAACTGATCCAGAAACGCACCGAACTGAGCAGCGCCACGCACCTGAAAATCGCCGATGTACAACAGGCGATCGATGCCATGGAACCAGCGGTGCGCGCCCAGCATGGGCAGATTCAGGGAGAGGTTCGCTTGATCCAAGGGGTAATGATTGGCCTGATCCTGCTGATCGCCCTGCTCATCGACACCCTGCAGCGACGCCTGGCGCGGACCTTGACGCACCTGGCGCCGGCCCTGTCGACCTGGGCCGAAGGGGATTTCAGCCGTGACATCCACGTGGGCGCCAGCAACCGCGAACTGCAAGACATCGAAGCGTCGCTCAATCGCCTGCGGGCTTATCTGGTGGATCTGGTGGGCACCATTCGGGTGAACGCCGAACAGGTCGCCGGCAGCAGCCGTACCCTGGCCGAGTTGAGTGGCGAGCTGCACAGCGGCGCCGAGGATCAGGCCAGCGACACGGCGCTGATCCGCGACTCCCTCAGCGAACTGGAAGCGACGATCCAGCAGGTGGCCGGCGATGCCAGCCAGGCCGCAGACGCCAGCCGCAGCGCCGGGCATGCCGTGGAACAAGGGCAGAAGGTCATTGGCCTGAGCCTCACCGGTCTGCATGCGCTGGTGGGCGAAGTGCAAGGCAACGCGCAGATGATCGAACAACTGGCCGAGGAGTCGGCCACCATCGGTGGCGTGCTGACGGTGATTCGCTCGATTGCCGACCAGACCAACCTGCTGGCCCTCAACGCCGCCATCGAAGCGGCCCGCGCCGGGGAAATGGGCCGGGGTTTCGCGGTGGTGGCCGAGGAAGTCCGCTCCCTGGCCCAACGCACGGCCGGTGCCACCGCCGAAATCCAGACACTGATCGCCCGTCTGCAACAGGCCGCACGCCAATCGGTGGACGGCATGCGCGCCCAGGTCGAACACGCCGAAGCCACCGCCAACCAGGCGCAAGCGGCCGACGGCGCGCTGGATGAGATCGTCGGCGCCATCCAGACCATCTCCGACACGGCAGTACGCATCGCCGACGTCACCGCCCAACAAAGCGGCGCCGTCAGCGAAATCCGCGATCACAGCGAGCGGATTCACCAACTGGGCGGCGACAACCTGCTGCGCATCGGACAGGGGCGGGAACAGGGTGACAATCTGCTGGTGCTGGGCGGACGTTTGCACACCGCCGTGCAGGCCTTTCGGGTTTAGCGCCACAGACTGCATGAAGCACTATGGGGGCTTGCTCGCGATAGCGGTGGGTCAGCTTGCTTCGATGCTGGATGTGCCGCCGCCATCGCGAGCAAGCTCGCTCACATTGATTCGAGGGGCCCCTGGAATTGATGCCCCCACGGGGTGCGGTTTGCAACCGTATGACCGGATCAGAGACCATGGTCACAAATTTCGCGCAAACATCGGTCATCGTGCTGGCTATTGCAGAGAACTGGACAGTCACAAAGGCTTTGCGGCATAGTCGCCAGGTTCTGATACCTGCTCACAGATAACAAGGAACAGCAGATGGCGACCCTATTGGTCCTGCACGGACCCAACCTGAACCTGCTGGGCACCCGTGAACCGGGCGTCTATGGCGCCGTGACACTGGCCCAGATCAACCAGGACCTGGAACAGCGGGCCCGCGCCGCCGGCCATCATTTGCTCTATCTGCAAAGCAACGCCGAATATGAATTGATCGACCGTATCCATGCCGCGCGTGGCGAAGGCGTGGACTTCATTTTGATCAATCCAGCAGCTTTTACACACACAAGCGTCGCATTACGTGACGCGCTGCTGGCGGTGAGCATCCCATTCATCGAAGTGCATTTGTCTAACGTGCACAAACGCGAACCTTTCCGCCATCACTCTTACTTCTCCGATGTAGCGGTGGGAGTGATCTGCGGCCTTGGCGCCAGCGGTTACCGACTGGCCCTGGAGGCCGCTCTAGAGCAGCTTGAAAGACAGGCGACAGCTTGAAAACAAGCGTTAAACGCCCCTGACCGACCCTTGGGAGTTGATGATTCATGGATATCCGTAAAGTTAAGAAATTGATCGAATTGCTGGAAGAGTCCGGCATCGACGAGCTTGAGATCAAGGAAGGCGAAGAGTCCGTACGCATCAGCCGCCACAGCAAGACCCCGGCCCAGCAGTTCTATGCACCGGCACCGATGCATGCTCCAGCCGCCGCGCCTGCTCCAGCAGCAGCGCCGGTTGCCGCAGCCGCGCCCGCCGCACCGGCTGCGCCAGCGCTCAACGGCACTGTTGCCCGTTCGCCAATGGTGGGCACGTTCTATCGCAAGTCTTCGCCATCCTCGCCGTCCTTCGTTGAAGTCGGCCAGACCGTGAAGAAAGGCGACACCCTGTGCATCGTCGAAGCCATGAAGATGATGAACCACATCGAAGCTGAAACCAGCGGTGTGATCGAGTCCATCCTCGTCGAAGACGGCCAGCCGGTTGAGTACGACCAACCGCTGTTCACCATCGTTTGAACCGCGGAGAGCCTTTGATGACTGCGAAGTTGGAAAAAGTTCTGATCGCTAACCGCGGTGAGATCGCCCTGCGGATTCTGCGTGCCTGCAAAGAGATGGGCATCAAGACCGTCGCCGTTTACTCCAAGGCCGACAAAGAACTGATGCACCTGGGCCTGGCGGACGAATCCGTCTGCATCGGTCCGGCGTCGGCTGCGCACTCCTACCTGCACATCCCGGCGATCATCGCCGCTGCCGAAGTGACCGGCGCCACCGCCATTCACCCGGGCTATGGTTTCCTGGCGGAAAACGCCGACTTCGCCGAACAGGTCGAAAACTCCGGTTTTGCCTTCATTGGTCCGAAAGCCGACACCATCCGCCTGATGGGCGACAAGGTCTCGGCCAAACACGCCATGATCGCTGCGGGCGTGCCAACCGTTCCGGGTTCCGACGGCCCGCTGCCTGAAGACGAAGAAACCGCTTTGCGCATCGGTCGCGAAGTTGGTTATCCGGTGATCATCAAGGCCGCTGGCGGCGGCGGTGGTCGTGGCATGCGCGTGGTACACAAGGAAGAAGACCTGATTTCCTCGGCGAAACTGACCCGCTCCGAAGCGGGCGCAGCGTTTGGCAACCCGATGGTCTACCTGGAAAAATTCCTGACCAACCCACGCCACGTCGAAGTCCAGGTGCTGTCCGACGGGCAGGGCCATGCGATCCATCTGGGCGACCGCGATTGCTCGCTGCAACGTCGTCACCAGAAAGTCCTCGAAGAAGCGCCGGCACCGGGCATCGACGAGCAGGCTCGCGAGGAAGTCCTGGCGCGTTGCGTCAAGGCCTGCATCGACATCGGCTATCGCGGCGCCGGCACCTTCGAGTTCCTGTACGAGAACGGTCGTTTCTACTTCATCGAAATGAACACCCGTGTTCAGGTGGAGCACCCGGTTTCGGAAATGGTCACGGGTATCGACATCGTCAAGGAGATGCTCAGCATCGCCGCCGGCAACAAGCTGTCGTTTACCCAGGATGACGTGGTCATCCGCGGTCACGCACTGGAATGCCGGATCAACGCCGAAGACCCGAAAACCTTCATGCCAAGCCCAGGCACGGTCAAGCATTTCCATGCCCCGGGCGGCAATGGCGTTCGCGTCGATTCGCACCTGTACAGCGGTTATGCCGTTCCGCCGAACTACGATTCGTTGATCGGCAAGCTGATCACCTACGGGGCGACCCGTGACGAAGCCATGGCGCGCATGCGCAATGCGCTGGACGAAATCGTGGTCGACGGGATCAAGACCAACATCCCGCTGCACCGCGACCTCGTACGCGACGAAGGCTTCTGCAAAGGCGGCGTCAACATCCACTACCTGGAACACAAGCTGGGCAACCAGCACTGATATTCCAAGTGGTGTGAAAAGACCCCGGTCCATTGGCCGGGGTCTTTTTTTGCCTGTTCTTCAAGATGACAATCCAGTGGATCAGCTCAGCGCCACCGTAGGGAACGCGTGGGCTTCGATCTGCGCCGCAGTCGCCGGCCGCCCCTGCGGGGTGAGCACGGCACCACTGGCATTGGCCACCAGCGGCTCGCTGCGCACGCGCGTCATGAACCCACGGGCCCGCACCGACACCGGATCAGAACCCTGTTTCGCCCTCGCCAGCACCGGTATGTAGTAGCGTTCGACCTGAGTGCGGGACGTCTTGAATACCGACGTCACGCCATTGCGCAAATCCAGCGACACACCATAGGTATTGCCGAAGCAGGACGAATACGACCAATGATCCCAGGTGGGCCGCAGCCCCTGGCGCCGCATCGCCGACCTGACCCGCCCGCCGATGTCCGCCCCCGTCAACCAGTCGCCACCCACCAGGGTCGAACGAATATCCTTTGCGCTGGCTCCCAGGCGTTGCGTCACGTCCCGGAGGCTGCGCTCGATCAGCGCGCGGATATTGTGATCGAAATGGATCACTGCCCCTGTCTTGGTGGCCGGGTTATACAATGACGCGATCACGCACGTCTGCGCGTTCAGGGAGAACAGATAGTTGTCCGCCGCGGCCTCGCTGAACCTTGCCACCACAGCCTCGCCCTGCAACGCCCCCCTTGATACGTCCGGGAAGACATGGGCGGGAAACGCCTCCCGCAGATCGCTCACTCGGCCGAGGACAAGCACTTGATCATTGCCTCCTTTCAAGCCGACGTCGTTGTGTACCCACTTGCCCTTCCCCACCCTGCGGATAGGCAGGTTGTACAAGGCACCGGGGCGACTGGCATCCACCAGGCACAAACCACCGAAGTAAGGGTCTTCCTTCACCTGGTAGTACTTGCCTTTACTGCGGATGTAATAAGTAGTGTGTGGCTGCGATGCGCTGGACGGGCTGCGATAGGTGCCCTCAAAGAGGCTCTCCCCGGTTACCAGCTCCAGATTCTCAGGCGCTTTGCCAACTGCCTGTTTCGGCTTGAAATGTATGGGCTGGATGACTGGCCCGGTCTCTTTGGCAATCAGCGGCGTCACGCGTCTCAAGCGCTGCTCGGACAGTGACACAGGCTTCACGACAAGCTTCAGGCTCCTGGCTGCCCGCCCCAGTAGCGGAGCAAGGGTCCCGCCCCCCAAGGCTGCGAACAACAGGCCCCAGGAAGCCATCAACCAGTGGCCCAACGCACGATCCGTGTCGCCCTGCCCATGCGCCTCGGCGGCCTGTTTGACGCTGACGGCAATGAAGGCGACATCCAGCAGCAAGGCGAAGGGCGGATAAACCAGGCACACGGGAGCCGATGCAAACAGCAGCCCCTTGATGACCTGCCGCCTGATCACCTCGGCGCGACTCTTGGTGACGTCTTCCACATCGCTGATGGCGCGCTCGATGTAGGCATCGAACTCCGCCTGGATATCGTTCACTCGATTGAACTCGCGCAATGTGTCGACGCCAATGCTCGTCGCCGCCAGCGCCGCCAATGAACGCCTGACGGCCGCGCGGGCACCGAGGGCAACCCGTTCCAGCACATAGTCATGCAAGCGCGTGGCGACCGCCCCGGAAAAGTCCTGGTACCGGCGAAACGTGACTCCGTCCGGAGCATCGGGCGTGTACAGCCAATAGGCGCCCTTCGGGTCGAAGTAGGCAAAGACATAGGCGCCCATCACGATATGGCCGCCGATGGAAAACCTGATCACTCCTTCGCGCTGCACGACGCTCCCCGAATACACCGGACCGGACACCGACACCGACTCACCCAGAAGGGTGACTTGCCGGGTGAGCCACCAGAACTCACTGGCACCCAACTGGGATTTGCCCGTTGCGACACGCAGGTCACGGTCCATCCGGGTCAACAGCAGGTTGCGGTAGGCATTGCGCCGCTGGGCGTATTCCGGGGCACGGGCATCGAGAAACCTGCGGCGGACCTGTCGCGCATATTGCTCACCCAGGTATGCCCGCCGGATATAGGACGCAAGCTCCGCACTGCGGACCTGCCCCAGGTCCTGCCCCACCGACGAGCGCACACCTTTTCTGGGATTGTCGATACCCGAGTTGTCGTCATACCCGTGGATGGCAAGCTCCAGCAGGCTGGCGACTTTGGTCTTGCCATCTGCCAAGCCCGGATTGTAGTCGATGAGCACCGTCGCAGGATCGACCGGCGCCTGCACGCCCTTGCTGCGCATGTAAGGCGCAATCGCCTGCGTGACGATACGCTTGGCGAAATCCACGAAGACTTCGTAACCCACCAACTGCTGATTGAACACCTGCTGATGGACCACCAGCTCCTGACTCAAGGTGCTGATGTTTCGCCGCGCATCGAGCGGCAGGGCGGCGTACCAGCGGGGCGATTCGTCCAGTTCCACTTGCGCCAGGTTGTTGTCCAGGCCCCTTGCTACGATGTCTTCAAGGCATGCCCTGAAACCGGCCACCACACCTCTGGGATCCTGGCTTGAATCCCATGTCGCCGGCTTGTCTGCCACGCGGGTAAAGTACTCCCGGGCCACGCTTCGGTCCGCTGGAGAAATCCGTTGCAGCAGGTACTCGCGGCCGGCTTCGCTGCGGGTCCAGGCACCTATCTCCACACTCACGGCCCAAAGCGAGGGCAATTCGATCCACTCCTGGCCATCCGGCTTGTCGGGGGCGTACAGCAGCAGGTCGCCTTGCAGGTCCTGGCGATGGAACAGGAGAAAGTCGGCACACTTCAACGCGTTTGGAAGTACCAGGCAACTGACCCGTAGAACGCCGACGGACGATGCCGAAGCCTCGCCCTCCCATAGCGCCTTGAAGGCCTCATGGTTGGCCACCGTCAAGTGACCCGCACAGCGGGCAATGAACGCACTTTGCTGCAAGCGTGCCGTGAACCAATCGAGCATGGCGTCTTTCAGATCCCCTCGGCCATACCGCTCGACCAATGCCTGCCGGTACCCGGCCGGGGCATCGAGCTCTGCCAGCATTTGGCTGATGAACGCCGGGGAAAGCGGCTGGTTACGCAGCATGGCGCCGTTTTCCACCAGGAACACCGACACGGCGTCCGGCCTGACTGGACCGGCCGCCAGCAGCTCGCTCAGGCTGCGGGTTTGCACCGGCTGCCCCATTACACTTCGCCATTGCAACTGCACTCGAATGCTGTCCGGCTCGACCTCCATGTCCCGTTCACGTCGGACATAGTCCTTGGCCAGGTGCCGGGCAAAAGCCTGCAGCGAAGCCAGGCCATCGAGCAGCCCATCCAGCAACGCCTGGGCCTGGGTAGTCTGGTCCTGGAAAGCCTTCAGCTTTTTACGATCAACTTCGCCTAGCCCTCGCAACCAATCAGGCAACTGCAAACGCGCGATGGCCTCGAGGTCTTGACGCTCCTGCGTCGTCGCCAATGCGGTCAATTGACTCATCTGCCGCCAGCGGTGCTGGAGCGCTTCGATTTTCTCCCTGAGCTCATCGCCCCCCTGGCCCTCCAGCGGACCAGGCTGGAACAGCAGCTCAACTGCAGCCATGTGCTCATCGAGCTTGTGCCCGAGCAGCGCTTCAAGCGAGGCGTCGCGCTCCGCCATTCGCCAATGACGTCGCAAATAGTCTTTGTAGTGATAAATAAAACCCGAGGCGACACTCTCCACCGCCTGGACGATAACCGCCTGGCGCTCAGTCGGGAAACCCAGGTCAGCCCCGTCCGGCCAGCGATAGGGCGCATCCTGCTCTTCATCGCTAACCAGTGGTTTCTGATCGATCATGCGCTGCAACACCGTGTCGAGCAGGGTGTCAATGAAGTGAGGATCGATGTTGCCTTGGTGATAATGGGTGCGCAGCTCGACCAGCAGGTACTCCTCCAGTACCTCCAGCAAGCTCATCTGGGTTTGCAGTCGCGCGTCGATAGCCACCTGCCAACGCGTCAATCTCTCCAGGGTCATTTGTACAGTCGCCGCCTGCGGGGAAGAGACCGACCCCGTGCGCGCCATGTTGCTTTGCCGTTCGGCAGTGATGTCCATACACATTCCTCCCTGCTGTGTGGACCGGCACCTTATCCGCCCGGCGATACGCCCATGGCATACATATATATATCGAAACACCCACCCGGATGGCGCGAGACTCGCTTATCCACTTTGGCGGCGACCTGGCGTACACTGCGCGCCTTTGCAGCCCTGCGCTGCCCCCTGTAGATTTTTTCCAAAGGTGCCCGCCATGCCTTGGCTGCAAGTACGTCTGGCCATCAGCCCGGAACAAGCCGAAACCTACGAAGACGCGTTTCTTGAAGTAGGCGCCGTATCGGTAACCTTCATGGACGCCGAAGACCAGCCGATCTTCGAGCCGGAGCTCAACACCACCCCGCTGTGGTCCCACACCCACCTGCTGGCCCTGTTCGAAGGCGGCACCGAGGCGGCCAGCGTGCTGGCCCACCTCGAGCTGCTGACCGGCAGCCCGCTGCCCGAGCATCACAGCGAAGTGATCGAGGACCAGGACTGGGAACGCAGCTGGATGGACAATTTCCAGCCGATGCGTTTCGGCCAGCGCCTGTGGATCGTCCCGAGCTGGCACGCCGCGCCAGAGCCGGACGCAGTCAACCTGCTGCTGGATCCGGGCCTGGCGTTCGGCACCGGCACCCACCCGACCACCGCACTGTGCCTGGAATGGCTCGACGGCCAGGACCTGAAGGGCTGCAACGTACTCGACTTCGGCTGCGGTTCGGGGATCCTGGCGATTGCCGCGCTGCTGTTGGGCGCCAGGGAAGCGGTAGGCACCGACATCGACGTCCAGGCCCTGGAAGCGTCCCGCGACAACGCCGGGCGAAACAACATTGCCGAAGCATCGTTCCCGCTGTACTTGCCGCAGGACTTGCCACAGGTCCAGGCCGACGTCCTGGTGGCCAACATCCTCGCCGGCCCGCTGGTGTCCCTGGCGCCGCAACTGTCGAGCCTGGTCAAGCCGGGCGGACGCCTGGCACTGTCAGGCATCTTGGCCGAACAGGGTGAAGAAGTCGCCGCCGCTTATGCCGCGGACTTTGACCTGGACCCGATCGCCAATCGCGATGGCTGGGTGCGCATCACCGGACGTCGGCGCTAGAATGACCGCCTGTATCCACCGGATTGCCGCATGACTGACAGTTTCGTCACCCAGTGCCCGCATTGCCATACCCGTTTTCGCGTCAGCCATGCTCAATTGAGCGTGGCCCGCGGGGTGGTTCGTTGCGGCTCGTGCCTGCAAGTGTTCAATGCCGCACGACAGTTGCTGGAACAACGCACTGCCAAACAAGCGGCGCCTGCCGTCGTGCCGACCTCCAAGCCGGCGGTCGAAGCCCCGCCCCGGGCGATCAGCCAGAAACAATGGAGCGCTGCCGAGCTGGATCTGGATGATCTGGACAAGGAACTGGCGCGCCTGGAGCGGCGCGACAATCGCGCGCCAGGAAATACCGGCCGGCGCCGGGAAGACAACCTCAGCGCGCAACGCGACTCGCTCTCCAGCGAACAGCAAGCCTGGCCCGACAGCCTGTACAGCGAATCTTCCAGCGAGCGCGCCGAAGCCGTCCTCCAGGACACCATCGAACCGTTCGAACCCCACGAACCGGCCCGGCCACCGCGCACCGAGCCGTCGCTATCCCTGGCCCTTGAACCACTGGAACCGGACGACGAGCCTGTCGCCCCTCTCCACCTGGCGCCGGACGACGAGCCCGACGAACACCTCGAGCGCCTGTCCGCCACCGACGACCACGACGACGAACCCGAGCAGTTGGCACCGTTGCGCAAGTCACGGGAACGCCAGGAGCCGGGGATACGCGCCGAAGCCCTCCACGACCTGGACGACGACCCGTTGCAACTGGACTGGCGCAAACGCCGCTCGCCCTGGGGCCGACGCTTGTTGTGGGGCCTGCTGATACTGCTCGCCAGCGCGGCCCTGGGCGGCCAGTACATCGCCTACCATTTCGAAGAACTGGCCCGCCAGGACCAGTACCGGCCGTGGTTCCTGCAAATCTGTCCGACCATCGGCTGCGAAGTACCGTCCAAGGTCGACATCGCCAAGATCAAGAGCAGCAACCTGGTGGTGCGCAGCCATCCGGAGTTCAGCGGTGCCCTGGTGGTGGACGCGATCATCTACAACCGTGCGCCCTTCTCCCAACCTTTTCCGTTGCTGGAACTGCGCTTTGCCGACCTCAACGGACACCTGATCGCCAGCCGTCGCTTCAAGCCCGGCGAGTACCTGGGTGGCGACCTCGAGGACCGCGGCGAAATGCCGCCCCAGACGCCCATTCACATCGCGCTGGATATCCTGGACCCTGGCCCCAAAGCGGTGAACTACAGTCTGAGCTTCCATTCCCCGGAATGAAGCCGGCCAGGGTCGGCCAATTGACGGCAACTTTCTGACTGACCCTACCCAGACCAAACCGCTGGCGATAACAAAATAGCTGTTCAGATTTTATCCAATTCGATCTTTATCCAGTCATCGAGAGCGGGTATCATGCCAACCCTTTTTCGAAGTCTCATGATCCGACCCCACTTCAGGGAAGTCCTATGTCGGCGGTACGCATCGGCCCATATACATTGCAGAACGGCCTGATTCTCGCCCCTATGGCGGGGGTCACCGACCAGCCCTTTCGTCAGCTGTGCAAGCGACTGGGTGCAGGATTGGTGGTTTCGGAAATGGTCACCAGCGACATGAGTTTGTGGAACACCCGCAAATCGCGTCTGCGCATGATCCACGAAGGTGATCCCGAGCCCCGCTCGGTACAGATCGCCGGTGGCGACGCACAGATGCTGGCGGAAGCGGCCCGGGCGAACGTCGAGCTGGGGGCGCAGATCATCGACATCAACATGGGTTGCCCGGCAAAAAAAGTCTGCAACAAGGCCGCAGGCTCGGCACTGTTGAAAGATGAAGCACTGGTCACCGAGATCCTGCAGGCGGTCGTCGCCGCGGTCGATGTGCCGGTGACCCTGAAGATCCGCACCGGGTGGGACCGGGAGAACAAGAATGGCCTGGTGGTGGCGAAGATCGCCGAACAGGCGGGCATCACGGCGCTGGCGGTCCACGGCCGCACCCGTGCCGACCTGTACACCGGCGACGCCGAGTACGACACCATCGCCGCGATCAAGCAGGCGGTGTCGATTCCGGTGTTTGCCAATGGCGACATCGATTCGCCCGAGAAGGCCCGGTACGTGCTCGACGCGACCGGTGCCGATGGCCTGTTGATCGGCCGGGCCGCCCAGGGGCGGCCATGGATTTTTCGTGAGATCGAACACTTCCTGCGCACGGGCGAAAAGCTCGCGGCGCCGCAGTTGTCCGAGGTGGAACGTATTCTGCTAGAGCATCTGGCCGCGCTACATGCCTTCTACGGAGAAGTCATGGGCGTACGCATCGCTCGCAAGCATGTGGGCTGGTATCTCGCAACCCTGCCGGGCGCCAGGGAGTTTCGCGCCCGTTTCAATCGTTTGGATGGTACGCAAGCACAATGCGCCGACGTTCAGGCGTTCTTCGCTGAGCGTTACAAGAGCCTGACAGGGGACGAAGGGGTGGCCGCATGACGATGATGACCGAGACTTTAGTGAGTGGAACAACACCCGTGAGCGACAACGTGAATTTGAAACAGCACCTCAATACGCCCAGCGAAGAAGGCCAGACCCTTCGCGGGAGTGTCGAGAAGGCGCTGCACAATTATTTCGCCCACCTTGAGGGCGCTGCCGTCACGGATGTGTACAACCTGGTGCTTTCCGAAGTCGAGGCGCCTCTGCTCGAAAGCGTGATGAACTACGTCAAGGGCAACCAGACCAAAGCCAGTGAGCTGCTGGGCCTGAACCGCGGCACCCTGCGCAAGAAACTCAAGCAGTACGATCTGCTGTAAGCATTCAATCAAACCAGAAAGGCGCCCGCGTAAAAAACGGTCGCCTTTTTTGCTGACTTCCCTTGCTTTTGATGGAAATTGAAATGACCGACCAGACCACCCGCCTGCCGATCCGCCGCGCCTTGATCAGCGTCTCCGACAAGACCGGGATCCTCGAATTCGCCCGCGAGCTGCAACAGCTGGGCGTCGAGATTCTCTCCACCGGCGGGACCTTCAAGCTGCTGCAGGACAACGGCGTCGCCGCAGTGGAAGTCGCGGACTACACCGGTTTTGCAGAAATGATGGACGGTCGGGTCAAGACCCTGCACCCGAAAATCCACGGCGGGATCCTGGGCCGTCGCGGCATCGACGACGCCATCATGAACGAACACGGCATCAAGCCGATCGACCTGGTAGCGGTCAACCTCTACCCGTTCGAAGCCACCATCAACAAGCCCGGCTGCGACCTGCCAACTGCCATCGAGAACATCGACATCGGCGGCCCGACCATGGTCCGCTCGGCGGCCAAGAACCACAAGGACGTGGCCATCGTGGTCAACGCCAGCGACTACGCCAGCGTGCTGGAAAACCTCAAGGCCGGCGGCCTGACCTACGCCCAGCGTT
Source organism: Pseudomonas sp. NFACC05-1 (assembly GCF_900100135.1). Classification (NCBI taxonomy): domain Bacteria; kingdom Pseudomonadati; phylum Pseudomonadota; class Gammaproteobacteria; order Pseudomonadales; family Pseudomonadaceae; genus Pseudomonas; species Pseudomonas sp. NFACC05-1. Next base: position 61,266 of record NZ_FMTR01000012.1, read on the forward strand.
TCGACCTGATGCTCAAGGCCTTCGAACACACCGCCGCCTACGACGGCATGATCGCCAACTACATGGGCACCGTGAACCAGGCCGCTGAAACCCTGTCGACCGAAGGCCGCAGCGAATTCCCGCGCACCTTCAACACCCAGTTCGTCAAGGCCCAGGAAATGCGCTACGGCGAGAACCCGCACCAGAGCGCGGCGTTCTACGTGGAAGCCAAGCCTGCCGAAGTCGGCATTGCCACCGCCACCCAGTTGCAGGGCAAGGAACTGTCGTTCAACAACGTGGCCGACACCGACGCCGCGCTGGAATGCGTGAAGAGCTTCGTCAAGCCCGCCTGCGTGATCGTCAAGCACGCCAACCCGTGCGGCGTGGCGGTGAGCCCGGACGCCGAGGGCGGCATCCGCCAGGCCTACGAACTGGCCTACGCCACCGACACCGAATCGGCCTTCGGCGGCATCATCGCCTTCAACCGTGAGCTGGACGCCGCGACCGCCAAGGCCATCGTCGAGCGCCAGTTCGTCGAAGTGATCATCGCCCCTTCGGTCACTGAAGAAGCCCGCGCCATCGTTGCCGCCAAGGCCAACGTTCGCCTGCTGGCCTGCGGCCAATGGTCGGCCGACCGTGTGCCGGCCTGGGACTACAAGCGCGTCAATGGCGGCCTGCTGGTCCAGAGCCGCGACATTGGCATGATCGGCAGCGAAGACCTGAAAGTAGTGACCAAGCGCGCCCCGAGCGAGCAGGAAATCAACGACCTGATCTTCGCCTGGAAAGTCGCCAAGTACGTAAAATCCAACGCCATCGTCTACGCCAAGAACCGCCAGACCATCGGTGTCGGCGCCGGCCAGATGAGCCGCGTGAACTCGGCCCGCATCGCCGCCATCAAGGCTGAGCACGCCGGCTTGCAGGTACAAGGCGCGGTCATGGCCTCCGATGCGTTCTTCCCGTTCCGCGACGGCATCGACAACGCGGCCAAGGTCGGCATCACCGCCGTGATCCAGCCGGGTGGTTCGATGCGTGACAACGAAGTGATCGCCGCTGCTGATGAGGCAGGGATTGCGATGGTATTCACCGGCATGCGCCACTTCCGTCACTAATTTGCTTGATCGTACCCACGCTCTGCGTGGGCACGCAGCCCGGGACGCTCTGCGTCCCTGGACGCAGAGCGTCCGTAGAGGCATTCCCACGCAGAGCGTGGGAACGATCAGCCCCATCAGCGTCATCCGAGGTTTTTGAAATGAATGTTTTGATCATTGGCAGCGGTGGCCGCGAACACGCCCTGGCCTGGAAAGTGGCCCAGGATCCACGCGTGCAGAAGGTTTTCGTGGCACCGGGCAATGCCGGCACCGCCATCGAAGCCAAATGCGAAAACGTCGCCATCGACGTGCTGGCCCTGGAACAACTGGCCGACTTCGCCGAGAAGAACGTCTCGCTGACCATCGTCGGCCCAGAAGTGCCGCTGGTCGCCGGCGTGGTCGATCTGTTCCGCTCCCGTGGCCTGGACTGCTTCGGCCCGACCGCCGGTGCCGCGCAGTTGGAAGGCTCGAAAGCGTTCACCAAGGATTTCCTGGCGCGTCACAAGATCCCGACCGCCGACTACCAGAACTTCACCGAAATCGAACCGGCCCTGGCGTACCTGCGCGAGAAAGGCGCACCGATCGTTATCAAGGCCGACGGCCTGGCTGCCGGTAAAGGTGTGATCGTTGCCATGACCCTGGCCGAAGCCGAAGACGCCGTGCGCGACATGCTCGCCGGCAACGCCTTCGGTGACGCCGGTTCCCGCGTGGTGATCGAAGAGTTCCTCGACGGCGAGGAAGCCAGCTTCATCGTCATGGTCGATGGCAAGAACGTCCTGCCAATGGCCACCAGCCAGGACCACAAGCGTGTCGGCGACGGCGACAGCGGCCCGAACACCGGCGGCATGGGTGCCTACTCCCCGGCCCCGGTGGTGACCGCCCAAGTACACCAGCGCGTCATGGACCAGGTGATCTGGCCGACCGTGCGCGGCATGGCCGAGGAAGGGAACGTCTACACCGGTTTCCTCTATGCCGGCCTGATGATCGACAAGGCTGGTAACCCAAAAGTCATCGAATTCAACTGCCGTTTCGGCGATCCTGAGACCCAACCGGTGATGCTGCGCCTGCAATCGAGCCTGGTCCTGCTGGTCGAGGCCGCACTGGCCCAGGCACTGGACAAGGTCGAAGCCCAATGGGACCCGCGCCCAAGCGTCGGTGTCGTATTGGCGGCTGGCGGTTACCCCGGCGACTACGCCAAGGGTAGCGCGATCCAGGGCCTGGATGCCGCAGCCCGCCTGGAAGGCAAGGTCTTCCATGCAGGCACGGCGTTGAAGGACGGGCAAGTGGTCACCGCCGGCGGTCGCGTGCTTTGCGCCACCGCCATGGGCGCCAGTGTCGACGAAGCTCAGCAGCAGGCCTACAAGCTTGCCGCCGAGATCGACTGGGAAGGTTGCTTCTACCGCAAGGACATTGGCTACCGCGCCATTGCCCGCGAGCGTGGCGAAAATCTGGAATAACCCAGCCATTCAGCCAGGCAAGGGTCTTCGGCCCTTGCCTGACTGTTCCGGCGCCGCGCATAGTTATACTCTGGCATCAACCTACGAAGGGATTTCGCCGTGCGCTGGCTCAGGATTGCCATAGGCCTTACCGTCACCTTGCTGACGTTGCTCTGCATGCTCCCGGCCCAGGCCGCGCCAGGCAGTGGCTGGGCCGTATTGCTCGACGAACAGGGCGACCTGACGCTGAGCGACATCCGTTCTGCCCGCTACACCAATCAATTCAGCCCCATCGACCTGGACCGTCTCCAGGCCGCCGAGCCCGGCGGGGCATTGTGGTTGCGTTTCCGCCTGGCCCCCGACCGGCATGAACAGATCCTGCGCATCTTCGCGCCCGACCTGTCGCGCCTGAACCTCTACGTGCTGGACGGCGATACCCTGGTTGACCAGCAAGTCAGCGGCAATGCCACGCCGCACACCGAACCTGCGGTCCCCAGCAACGATTTGATGCTGCCCCTGCCACGCAGCGACAAATCGCTGGACGTCTACCTGCGGCTGTCCTCGCGCCATGAACTGCGCCCCTACATCACCTTGCAATCGGCAGTCGTGGCCGCGGCCGATCAGAACCAGACACTGATCTATGGGTTGCTGTTCGGCTGCATCGCCATGCTGGTGCTGCACAACCTTACCCGCTACGCCTACACCCGTTCACGCAGTTGCCTGTGGCTGGCAGCCTGTGAAGGACTGCTGATGCTCAGCCTGGCGCTGTTGCTGAATCTGGCCGGAGCCTGGCTGCCCGACTGGCCAGCCGTCCAGACGCCCGGAGCCTACCTGGCCTTGTTGCTGACGGCGCCCTGCGGCCTGATGTTCGCCTACCGTTTCTTCGCGCCCCTGGGGCCGCACCCGTTGAATCGGCTGCTGCTGGGGGACATCGTGCTCGTCATGCTGTGCAGCCTGTTGCTGTTGTTCGTCAATACGCTGCCGCTCAATATCATGACCTATGCCCTCGTGGCCCTGGCCGGCCTGAGCATGCTGCTCGTCAGCGCCTGGCACTGGCAAAAGGGCTACCGCCCAGCCCGGCTGTTCGTCGCGGCCATGGTGGTCTTCAACCTGGGCACGCTGATCATCCTTCCGGCACTGCAAGGGCTCACGGAGGTTCCTCCCCAGGGCTTGATCATCACCCTGCTGATCTTCATCTGCATCAGCGGCCTGTTGATGAGTGTCGCCCTGGGCGAGCGCCAGCGCTCGATCAACGAAAGCCGGTTCAGCATCAGCCGCGACCTGGCGGCGAGCAATGCCGAGATCAATGCCAAGGCCGAGTTCCTGGCCAAGATCAGCCACGAGATCCGCACCCCGATGAACGGCGTGCTGGGCATGACCGAACTGCTGCTGGGCACGCCGTTGTCGGTCAAGCAACGCGACTACGTGCAGACGATCCACAGCGCCGGCAATGAGCTGCTGACCCTGATCAACGAGATCCTCGACATCTCCCGGCTCGAATCCGGGCAGATCGAACTGGACGACGTGCAGTTCGACCTCAATGCACTGATCGAGGATTGCCTGAGTATCTTCCGCGCCAAGGCCGAACAGCAGAATGTCGAGCTGATCAGTTTCATCCAGCCCCAGGTGCCGCGAGTGATCAGCGGTGACCCGACGCGACTGCGCCAGGCGCTGCTGAGCCTGCTGGAAAACGCCCTGAAGAAAACCGACGAGGGCGAAGTGCTGATCGTCGTCGCCCTCGACGAGCGCAGCAATCAGCCGCGCCTGCGCATCGCCGTGCAGGACAGCGGGACGCCGATGGACGCCGAAGAGCGCGACACGCTGATGCACGCCGAGCTGCATAGCAAGAATTTCCTGTCGGCCACACGCCTGGGGGGCAACCTGGGCCTGGTCATCGCCCGTCAGTTGATCATCCTGATGCACGGGGAATTCGGTATCAAAAGCGGCAGCAACCAGGGCAGTACCTTGTGGCTGACCTTGCCGCTGGACCCGGATCGCCTCGAACATCCGACTGCCGACCTCGATGGCCCGCTGCAAGGGGCGCGGGTATTGATCGTCGACGACAACGACACCTGCCGCAAAGTACTGGTGCAACAGTGCAGCGCCTGGGGCCTGAACGTCAGTGCCGTGCCATCGGGCAAGGAAGCCCTGGCGCTGCTGCGCACCAAGGCGCACCTGCGCGATTATTTCGACGTGGTGTTGCTGGACCAGAACATGCCAGGCATGACCGGCATGCAACTGGCGGCCAAGATCAAGGAAGACCCGAGCCTGAACCACGACATCCTGTTGATCATGCTCACCGGTATCAGCAATGCACCGAGCAAGATCGTGGCACGCAACAGCGGGGTCAAGCGCATCCTCGCCAAACCGGTGGCCGGCTATACCCTCAAGACCACCCTGGCGGACGAGCTGAACCAGCGCAACCGGGGCCAGGCGACGAATGTACAGGTGAACGCCGGCCCTCCCCTCCCGGTGAAGGTGCCGAGCGATTTCCGCATCCTGGTGGCCGAGGACAACAGCATCTCCACCAAGGTCATCCGCGGCATGCTCGGCAAGCTCAACCTGCAACCCGACACCGCCAGCAACGGCGAAGAAGCCCTCAAGGCCATGAAGGAGCAGCGTTACGACCTGGTCCTGATGGACTGCGAAATGCCGATCCTCGACGGGTTTTCCGCCACCCAGCAATTGCGCGCCTGGGAAATGGGCAACCAGCGGACCCGCACTCCCGTGGTGGCGCTCACCGCCCACATCCTGGCCGAGCACAAGGAACGCGCCCGCCAAGCCGGGATGGACGGGCACATGGCCAAGCCGGTGGAGCTGTCGCAGCTACGCGAGCTGATCGAGCATTGGGTGGCCCAGCGTGACCAGCAGAACCAGACCGTCGCGCATTCGTCCGAGGGCGTCCGCTGACGCCCGGAGCCCTGTTCAACATTTCAACGCATGAATATTACGGGTCGTCTCGGCGATAACGGCGCGCAGGACTTTTTCCCGGAACATTGAGTAATGCAGCGTGTTGAACGTCACGACCGCCATTTCTTCATGGCTGGTTTGCACAACCTCCTCTATCGGCCAAAAAAGGAAGGTCGAGAGCGTTTTACGAATGCTGAATTGCTTGTGGTAAAGCGCGACCTCTATTCGCCCAGGCGATTTCGGCAGGCAGGGAACCACCTGGAAGAACGCCGAATCATGCTGCAGGCTTGCCCGTTCGAATGCCGCAAGGGCATTGGGGTGGCGCTTCAGGGCGCCAATCGAATCAGTCGCCGAGCGCGCAAAGCGTTCATCGAATGACTGGGAGATTTGCCGGGCAACACTCTCGGCCATTGACCCCTCGCCCGCCTGTCCAGGCCTGAGGGGACGCGCCGAATCCCACCCCAGGTACCTGAGCGTGTTCCTGTAGTAGTTGAACCAACTGCCCAACAAACCGTCCTGATAAGCCGACCGCGTTGCCAACTGGGCATACAGGTTGCTCAGACAGATGTCTTCGCGATCCTGGGGAGACAGCCCCTGGCCGAACGACACGAGGCTTGCCCCCACGACCGCAGCCGGCGCGGGATCGCTGCTGTGAAACAGGCGCTCGCCGGCCTGTAGGCGTTCGCTATTCATCGCGCGGCCCCCCGTTCAACGTCGTCAGAAATATCAAAGACATGCTTCGTTGGCTTATCACCCAGCTTCCGTACGATCGCACCGCGCAGGGGAGCGTAAAGCTCTTTCGATAAGTTGGCCTGAAAGCATCTGGACTGAAGATTACCGACCACATTGGCGACGGACAGGCACTGACCGAGGGGGTTGGAGATTGCCAGTTGCGTGGTCTCATAGCTCAGGGAAACGCTGCTCAGCAAGGGGGCTCGCCGGGCCAGAATCACTTGCAGGCAGACCCTGCCAACGGCTTCATCGGTCTCTGACGGTGGCACGGGCTCCTTGCGCTTGCAGGTCTGCTCGCGCAGTTGCTCGATGGCCGGCAGGGTACCGGGCAACTGCGCGACACGGTTCAACAGGCGAGTGACTTCATCGGCCACTGTAGGATCGACATACTCCCCCAGTCGACACCCTAGCCAGTGCGCCGCATTGAAGTTGGATTGCTCATCGAGGGTGAAGTTGTCCCATGCTGCAGTCTTTTGCAACCAACCGTTCTTCAAGACGTCACGGTACTCGTCATACCATATTTGTGCCTGGGTATAAGCCGGATACTTCTTGTTGGCGACCAACTGCGCGAACAATACCGAATCCAACACATCGCTTTTTTCCTGCCCGGCCATATCCGGAGACACTATCACGACAGCGCCAGCATTAATAAAAACCGAATAACCATCATTCATTGCAATCACCTAGTTATTTTTATGATTGGCGACTACGGTGTAGTCGCCAGGTGGATTCACAAGATCAGAGTTCGTATGCTTCGATTTTCTTCTGTGCTCGATCGCCGAGTCGTTCGATAATGGTCGCACGTGTACGGTTAATAACGGACGGCACCATGGTCATGTGGCTTTCACCGCGATACAAGTCGACCGAACTGCTGTCCCAATTAACGAACAAGACCTGGGTCTGGTTCGTGCGCTTGATGAAACGCACGGCTCCCAGTGCCATGATGACTTCGCCATGCGGCGTCTCATGGCAGGCGGCGACGCCAAACCCTCCCGCACCAGACTCCTGGATGTTCTGGTCAAACACCCGGAGCGGCCTGTCACGGGTTTGCAAGGCCGCGATGGCATCGCTGGCGACCTTGAGCATCAGCAGTGACGCCGGCCCGGGCACCGCGGCGGCCGTCACCGCCGACCCCAGGATCTTCAGCACCAGTTGGTCCATCTTGAAGCTCTTGCCCGAGGCGGCAACCGCGTCATAGTACTTCTGCAGGACCGTCCAGCCGCAATCCTGCATCACTTGCAGGAAAAGTTGATACCACTCCTTACCCTGCTCATCACGTGGGTAGCGCTTATTAGCCACTAACGAAGCAAACAGATAAGAGTGCTGGATATCCGCCTGGTTCTGTTCGGACATTCCCGAAACAAAAGCCAGGATACCGTCACCCACAATCGAAGCGCGATCCGGTTTTTCCGGATAGTCAGCCGTCTCGCCAGGACGCACAATAAAAGCACGCGTCGACAACTCAAACGCCTCCGGCTCAACATCATAAGCACTCAAGCGCTCCAGACGATCAGCCAGGGTTACAACAGAATCATATTTAACATTCATACTATTTCCTTATTTAATCAAGATCATCCTTGGATCCGAGAGTTGAACTTACGCAACCCACCTCATCACAACAAGCGCGCAACTGTAACCGTAAATAATCAAATTCAATGGCGTACAATCACCTGTAATGAAGTGGCATTTTCCTGGACTTGCATCTCGCCCTTGCCACGAGCCGACAGACATCCCGACGCCTGATAGACTCCACGTCAAATTCATTCGTCGCGAGCCTCAACCATGCTCCATGTGCTGTTCAGCGTTTACCTGAAGATGCTGGTGCTCTATAGCCCCTTCTTCGTGCTGTCGTGTTTTATCGGCCTGACTCGCGGCTATTCGCGCAAGGAACAACGCCGCCTGGCCTGGAAGGTTGCGACCGCGACGCTGGTCTCCAGCGTGTTGCTGTATTTGTTCGGGCGGGTGATTTTCAGCGTGTTCGGCATCACCGTGGACGCCTTCCGTATCGGCGCTGGCAGTGTGCTGTTCATTTCGGCCCTGGGCATGGCCCAGGGCAAGTCGGCCGTACAGACCGACAACGTGCAGCAGGACGTGACCATCGTCCCACTGACCATACCGTTGACCGTCGGCCCCGGCACCATCGGTGCCCTGCTCGTGATGGGCGTGAGCCAGCCGCACTGGGACGACAAACTCATGGCCATCATCAGCATCGCCCTGGCCAGTTTCACCGTCGGCGTGGTGCTTTACCTGTCCAGCCGCATCGAGCGGATCCTGGGTGACCAGGGCTTGCAGATCGTCAGCCGGCTGATGGGTTTGTTTGTCTGTGCGCTGGCGGCGCAGATCATCTTTACCGGCGTGAGAGGCTACCTGGTACCGTAGCCATCACGGCATGCTCAAGCGCACCTTGGGCTTGCGCCGGCTGAACCTCCTGCTCAGCACCTCCCGGCGATGTACGCCCAGATATTCCTCGATGTCCTGCCTGAACGCTTCATAACGCGCGGGGTTGAAGGTCACGAACGATTTCCCGCGGAAGATCTCCCGCGCCGAAGATTGCCAGTTCACGAAAACCACACCGCCGTTACTCGAAGTACCGGACTGTTTGATCGAGGCGGACGAGGCGATCAGGATTCCGTTGGCCAACTGCTCGCAAGGAATGACCGACAAACGCGCGCCTTCGGCCACCTTGACCTGGCTGTTGAACAGACGCATGGTCTCCTCATCCCGCTTCAAACCGTCAATCGTGGTGCTCACCACGGTACCCAGCACCGTCGCCGCCGGAACGCTGGCCTTCACGCCATCAATGATGCCCTTGACGATATCGCTGATCACGAAGTCCATGTCCACCCGCCGGGAACTCTCGGAGTAACGGGTGTAACCGTCATCGGCAACGAAACACCCGAGGTCTTGCAGGCATTGGATAAACGCGTCGTACCACGCCCGCGTATTTTTGCCGCCAGGAACTTCAAAGTTGGCCTCCATCATCGCCATGGTCATCAGGTTCTCCATGATCGCCATATTGTTGAGCGACATGTTGTTGCCATAGCCCACGAGCGCATCCCCCAACATGAGCGCATCCAGGTCCTTGTTCGGATTGTCATGCATCTGCACCACGGACCTGCGTACACGTCGACCCGCAGTGGCCAGCGCCTTACGCTTGTTGATACGTGCCTGGATCAACTCAACACTTTGCGCCACACTGGCTCCACTTTCGAACTGTTCCATAAAAACCTCCTTGGTTATATATAAGCCCGCTCCTGCGGACCGACTTCAATCTAATTTATTATTTTCAGGAACAACAACACTGACTGATTGCAGAATATTAACCGGCGCATGCCTTCAAATATCCAGACTCAATTCCACTGCCGACTTAATCAAGACCCACGTTCATCATTGCCCGCCCAACAAGCCAAACAACACACTTACTCTTGGCGAAAATATTATGAGCAATGAATTATTAACCGGATTGGTCACCGGCCCTAACCTGTTTTCGTATATCGGCGCACCCTCCCTGCAAGACCACGATGACATCGCCGATTGCAACAATATCGCTACCCGATCGGCCGACCTCGGCCATCATCGCTATGTAAATCCCAGGGGCTGGTTCGAAGAATATGCCCGCACCTTGAGTTTCCTCGGCTGGTCGCTGTATGGCGACTCCATCCATACACGCACACAACATCTCGTCTCGGGCTCCGTGGCGGATTTCCTGGTGCAGAGCGCCCACGCCATGAGGGATGCACAGCAGGCCAACGCAATGATCGATACTCTCGACACACTAAAAACCAATCACACGGCCATCCTGTCCTTTGACAACGAAACCCAGGAAGGCGAGACCTTTCAAGTCGTCCCGGCCCGCTACGACTCACAAGGCAACCTTCATATCGCCCTGTTCAAACTCGAACTGAGCGTCGAGGTAAAGAGGCGCAGCTTCCTGTTCTGGAACTGGGAAGAGCGTTCAGCCAGGATCGTTCAACGCAAAGCGTTCCTGAAATTGGACCGAAGCGAACTCGACAACAAAAGGACACTTATCAACAAAGTCCTGGATGAACACTTGATGAGACGTTTTACCTTGAGAAGGAACGTCTCGTGAAATATTGATACTTCCAGGCCTGGCGTGGCGCAACGTCTTTACGGAATGACGGCCAACCAAAAAAGAGTTGTCGGCTAACACACCGACAACTCTTTTTTTACTTAAAACCTAACCCTGGATAACGGCCTTGGTTCAACCCACCGTATTGGTCTCCACCGCATACACTTCATCCGACAACGCTTGCAGCAGGACACCATTCTGGAGATCCGGCAGGGCATCCAGGCGCTGCACCAGTGTCGAAACGGCATAGTGTTGACCTCCGCCGAAGCTGAGCAACACGTCGCCACGCAAATTGACATCCGCCGCATACACCTCACGAAAAATCACACTGTGGCCGCTGTTCGGATCGATGATCACCAGGTGCTCATGAACCTTGCTCAGCCATAACTGGTCCGGCTCATCCAGCTCCCAGATCAACTTGCCGGGGATGGTCACCGCGTTGCCCAGGGGATGTCGGCAGTCGAGGACCACCGACTTGACTCTCAACCAGGCGGCTTTTGACAACCGGTAACTCACCGCGCCCTGCCCCATGCGCAGGATCAGGATCTTGACGTCATCCGGCATCAACGGCAGCAGATCATCGATCTTCGCTTCGTGACCCTCGACAACCATCACCTCGCCTTCACGCTGGACATAGCTGAGCGGCCCGCCATGGCCCATGCCTGGCAAGGACAATAGCGTTCCGCTCCTGCTTTCGTGCAACAGGACGTTGGTCTGCCGTTGGGTCCCCAGTACCTCGAAAGATTCAGGGATGGCGGCCTTGGGAACCCGGATGACACGTTCAGTCCCGGCGACATACCACTTCAGGTCATCGGGATCGCCCACCGACAGCAGTGGGCTGGAGAATGCACGGGCGGTCAATTGCCTGAGCCCCTCGATCCCCCGCCCCCCTTGAGTGACGACCCATTCCTGAGTGACACCGGTCACCAGCGCCGGCGCCTGGTCACGCAGCAGGACCTCCACGCCTTCGAATGTCACGCCGCGCAGGCCCGCGCCATCGGCCGTCAACTCGACAAACTGCCAGGGCGACCACTCACGCTGGGGGTGGGGCAGCACATCAGCCTCCAACAATTGCAAACCCTGGCCAAAGGCAGCGTCCAGCTTCTGCGGATCGATAAAGGCCTGGCGATAGACCTCGCCGCTCGCCACGTCGAGCAACCAGGCGGCCTCGCCGTCCGGGGTTGCGCCCAGCAACCGCAGCTCCTTGGTGCTGCCCAGGTCAGCCAGCAGCAACCGGTTGCCGACGTACCAGGCGCACAATCGCTCGTCACCACTGAAGTTGGTCAAACCGATCAGGGCAAGCGTTTTGTTCCTGTGCTGCAGGACCAGCGCATCCAGGGCCGTCCACCATTGTGCCCGGTCCTTGAACCACTGCTCCCTGACGCCGCCCAGTGCCAGGTCGCCTCGGCCACTCAGGTTGTAGAACACGCCATTCGAGGTCAGCGCCACGTAACCACCGTCAACGGCGATGACATCCTCCAGGCCGGGGGCACGCGCCCACCGGTTGGCCCAATGCCCCCGGCCCTCTACCAGCGTACGCCGCCTGCCGCACAGCTCCTGTTTGAGCCGGTCATAGATGACAAACACATCGCTGTCGTCCGGCGGTGCGAGCAGCGTCAGGTCGGTCATGTTCTTGATCGAGTCGGGCCATCCACGTGGCTGGTTTCGTCGCGGCGAAGGACGAATGATCAAACGGTCACTGCGGCGAACCCAGGCCATGTCCCGCCACTGTGCATCGAACTTCCAACAGATCGAAACGAAGGGGGCCGGTTGCCAATTGACGGTGACGAACGAGTCCTCAGGATGGGTACTCGGTGTGAAGGGCAGGCTGTCACCCAGTACCTGCGACCAGTCGGCCAGCGTCTCGCTGGCACTCAAGACCGGTTCCATCGCCAGATCCAGCTCTCGTGTGATCGAACTGAGCAGCAGTTGCCCGTCATGGATCAGATACACCAGCACATCGACGCTCTGGTCCGCGCGGGTGTTTTGCTGGACGACATGAATCACCCCCTGCGCGTCCGCCTCGACGCTCTTGATGGCGCTTACCAGGTTGTTCGTAGTGCGCAACCAATAACGATGGCTCACCAACCCAGTGACCGCATCGACTTGCCAGATAATCAGGTTCTGCGGGTCGTAGAAATAGCAGGAGTCGCCGACCACCACCCGCAACACCGCGTCCTCGACACCCAGCAAATCGTCGCGAATATAAAGAAAGCGGTCCTCCTTCGCGTCATACCAGGCCGTGACGTAGCGAGGCTCGTCCGGGTCCTCAAACGGAATGAGGTGGTGGTGAATCGGTGTGTACGCCATCGCTAGACGGTGGTCTCGAGCCAGGGCCTTGAAATGATCCTGCAACGTTTGCTGATCCATGTCGGGCGGTGCGTCCAGTTCCAAAAGCACGAGCGTGCGGTTGAGCACATCAACCTTGAATACTTGATTATCGGCAAGCCGGAGTAAAATTTCGTGACGCCACCCTCCAACGATCGTTACCTGAATGTCGTCGATGAAGAACTGATCGTGACGCTCAATCCTTATCTCTTTCTCCGAGGCCCAAGAGGCGTCCATAAACCAAGTGGACACCTGTAGGCTCGTCGACTCCAGGCTCAGCTTCACGCCGGGATGAACGACCAATGCGCATCGTTTGCCGGCCCCCTGGATTTTATAAGCGATCATGTTGTGCCAAATCGGGGGAATAAGAGGCACCACCAGTGAACGGTCAGCACTATCGAGCAACACGTCGATCACCGTTGGCCGATAATCGGGAACCATGCGACGGACGATGTATTCACTGGGAAACGAATAAAAGGAAAACTGAAATTGCCAGCTGCCGTCCGCTTTTCTTTTCTCCAGGCGCCGTGCCGTGTCGAACCCGGTGTCATGACGCGATGTCGCGAATGGCAGGGCAATGTACTCATAGCGGTAACAGGTTTGCGGTGTGCAGGGCAGTACGATGACTTGGCCGGCGGGTGGCTTGAATGCAACTTGACCCGGCAGACCTAGATCTCGACGGATGTTAATGGCCCGATCGTAATCGAGTTCTATCGTCGGCACCCCAAAATGATCGCGTTGCGGATAGAGCTTGGGGCTGTCCAACATCAATGCGCCCCGAGTCAGATCCAGCGCCTGGACGATCAACGACGAGCGCGGCAGCCATGCACCCTGCCTGGCATCAAAGTGGTACGCCTGCAGATGAGCCTTGGCGATTTCATCGAATAACAACCCGACCTCTTTGGCTTCTTCGGCAATGGTGGCGAAGCCCCGGGCCAATGCCGCGACCCCCACCGCCAACCCACCGAGCATCACCGCGGCGCCGCCCAGCATTGCGCCGGCCGTCGTGGCGCCAACCGCATAGGCGCTCACCGACAACACCAGGCTGGCGGAGTCGAAAGCCAGCTGGGTGCCGAACTGAGCGCGTTCGACGTCGTTGTGGGCCGTCGCCAACTGGTAGATGTCAAACCCGACATTGGCCAGTTGCAGCAGCCCCCCTGTGGCTTCACTGACACTGGACCCCAGCGCCGCCTTGACCACTGGCGCGACGGTACGGGCAATCAGTTTCTCTTCGGCCAGCGCCTGCCGAACCAGGCCGACCAGGCCGGCGATATCCGCCACGACGCCATGCACCAACTGCGCGTAGTTGACATAGGCGTGCAAGCGCACCGCCAGGGTCAGGGGCCGACCCGATCCTTCCTGGCCGCGCAACGCGTTCATCAAGGCTTGTATGGCGAAGCCGGCGTTCAGCGTGTGGACGCCCCCTACTTCGGTGGGGTCGCTCGGCACGGAAGGTTTGTTGGCCAAGGCTGAAAACTGTTCCGAGAGGTAGCTTTTTATCCGCAGGAGCCGATGGTCATCCGTGACCACCCGTACCAGTTGCTCAGGATTGGCCGGATCGATCAGGCTCACCCGGTACGCCCCGTCCGGCGAGACCTCCAGCGTATCGAACAACGGCACAAGGTGCGCCGCCAGCTGGTTTTCCTGCTGGAGGCGGCTCGTCGCTTGCTCGATCTGCTGGCTCCACCAATGGCCATCCAGCGCCTGCAGACAGCTGCCCAGTCGAGGATTGTTTTGCAGCGACTGTCCACGGGCGCTGGCCAACCGCTGTCTCACAGGGCGTTGCGACTGCCCAGGCAAGGCGCCGGGTTGCAGCAGTTTCGAAACCTCAATGGCGCCTGGCAATACCTGCCTCGACACCCGTGCACCTTCCAGTTCGACCAGGTCGAAAGTCGGCCGCGCCGCATCGCCATACGCCGCGTAATGGCTGGCCATGTCCTGTTGGAGAAAAAACCGCTCCAGCGCCTGCCTGAACAAGGTCGGATGTTCGAACTCAAACACACCGAAATTCGGATCGTAGAAGTGATAGGTGCTGCGCTCACCCTCCACGGTCTTGGCCACCAGCATGGCGTGGTTATCGGAGTTGAGCATCAGCGTGCTGGTGGTCGTCCTGGCTTGCAGGATCTCCGTGACCTCATTCAGGTCCGAGCGCGCCAATGCACTGCCCACATCGCCGAGCTGCACATCGCGCAACGCCTCCACGCTGTTGAGGAAGGCCACCGAATCGCTTGCCCCCGGTTCGAGCACCGCGAGGTAGAAACGCTCACGCAAGGTGTTGACCGCAGCCTTGCCTTGCGACACGGCCGCCGCCATGGCGAGGGCCAGGGGATAGCAACGTCCGCCGACCCTGTCACCCTCACCCTGGAGCAGCAGATCCTGCGGTACAAGCTTGTTCGTGGCGGCCTCGAAACCGTTCAGGACAGTACCGAGGCGTTCGATGATCCGGACGCGATACTCAAGCTGCGCCACCTGACGAATCCGGGCCACGTGCTGGCCCCATTGGCGCAACGTCAACGGCTGCTCCAACGCGGTTTTCTTCAAGCCCAAGGCGGTTTCGCCATGCCTCGGTGGAGCATCGGTGGCGCTGGCGAGCCCGGCCAGGAAGGCCGGCGCCTGACGCTGGAGCAACGCTTGTTCGATCGCCGCATAACGGCCAGCGGTTCCGTGCGTGGCGAGGTTGTTGGCCAGGTTGTCCAATGACGGCCGAGCCGCGTCGAAGCTGCGGTTATCCAACGCCTTCGCGCCACTCAAGCCTCCCAGCAGCAGACGCTGCAAGGGGCTCAGCCGAGCGACTTCGAAACGGTCGCTGGCCAGGCGCTCCAGCAATTCAGCGATCGACAGCTGTCGCGTTTGCGAATCGCTCACCGATGCGGGCGGCAACGCATAGGCGCTTTGATCGCGGATCGACTGACGCTCATCAAAACCCAGCGGGATGGGCTTATCGAAGATCACCTCACCGTTATGGCGCTGGCTCATCATCTGCATGAACGGCTCACCCAGCTCATCGGCCAGATGCTGCAACAGCTCGGTAGACAGTACATGCCGCCCCTCGATCACGGGCCAGCCCTCATCGAACTGGAGGGCGCGGTATTTGAGCAGCTCTGCCATATCACCCGCATAACGAGCCTTGAACTGCCCCTCCTGCCAGCGTTTTTTTTCGTCGATCAGCCATTGCGCGGTGTCACGCGCGTTCTCTTTCCAGGAGTGATCCAACTCCTCCTCCGTCGCCCGGTTGACCGTGGCGACGGCCTTGATCGCCACCTCCGCCTGCCACTGTTCGGCGGTTTGAGGGGTGAAGTGGGTGCGTTGGTAGTCCGCCATCCCCTGGCGCATGGCGGCGGGACCGGTGAGATAGATCGTGCCTTCGCTCTGGGGGCGGATGCCATCGCTGTAGTAGGCGGCCGCCGCCTCCACCAGAAAAGCCACGGCCAGTTCAATGTCCGGGGGCAGCTCATGCAATGCACCGAACACCTGCGTCGCGGCCTCGCGCGCCAGATCGCTCATGGCCTCGACGTCGATCAGGCTGACGTTTTGCTCATCGGCCAGGCGCGCGGTGGCGTCGACGATTTCATAGTTGAGCCGCAAACGCTCGATCACGCTCTTGAGCATCGCCGCCCCGGGGTGGGCCATCAGGAATGCGTTGCCCACCACGTGCTGTTCGACGACAGCACGCAATTCGTCCGGTCGGGCCAGGCGCTCCGCCGGGGGGCGAAAGACGCGGTTCAACGCCGGTCCGCTTTTAGCGAAACGCTCGAGCGCTTCGCGATGCTCGGCTGGAATCTCGTTGGCGTAGTCCGTGTATTTATTGCGCTGGGCCTGGCGGCCGGGCATCCATTCGGGGTTTCGATCCAGCAGCAGCTGCAGCACGCCCAGCCGCGCATCCGTCTGGAACGCCCGGATGTCCACCTCGCCCAGCTTTTCCGCCAAGGGCGGCAGGCCATCGACATCAGCGTAGCTGCCACCCTCGGCGAACAAAGCTTCGAAACGCACGATATCGGAGCCCCCGGCAAGCATGCCACGCAGACTGATCTCGCGTTCGTAGGCATCCTGCAGATGCAGTGGCAATTCACCGCTGGCCAGATCGCGCAGTGCCAGGCTGCCCTCGGCCAACGCTTCGAGACTGAGCCGGTTATCGTGCCTCAGGGCCACCAGTCGTGCCTTGTCCTGGCCGTAAGCCCGAACCAGCAGATCGATTCTCGCGTCATCGGCGCTGCCGCCGTTGTTCACCGCCTCGGTGATATGGGCGTACATCTGCTGCTTCAGGACGATCGCGCGTTCTTCATAACGGTCGCCCAACGCCAAGGCATCGACACTGTTTTCTGCGCCATTGAGCATGGCATCAGCCTTGGCCGCTTCGACAATGATCCGATTGGTTTCATAGGCCAGCAGTGCATCGCTGTCATACCAGAGACTGATGCGATAACCCTCCGGGCCCAGCACCTGTTTCCAGACATTGATGTAGTCACGCTGGATCGCTCCGACGCCGCCGCCCAGCCAGACAAAATGCAGTTTTTTGGGCACCTCGGTGGCAGGCACTTTCAATTGTTCGACGCTATTGCGCAGGCGCGTTTCGAAACCCTCTATCTTGTTGTAGGCGTGCGTCAGATCCGCGGCCTCGGCAACTTCCGGCAACTCAGGCGTACGCCGCCGCCTGCTGTTTCCCCGCAAGGCCCCCACGGCCTGTTTGAGCAACCCTAATGGCTCCAACATTTGTGGAGAATCGAGCAAGGCGATACAACCGAAGTAATAACGCAACACCGCTTCATATTCATCGGTGCCCTTGTGGGTTATTAATGCCTGTTCAAGATCCTTAAGCCTCAACAACCCCACAAAATCGACGTAGCTGCCCGTCGATAAAATTCCAGATTTACTCATGGACAACACTTCCATTTATTGTATGCAAATAGCCAGGACAGCCCTCAGGCGCCTGAACATCAACAAGTTGAACGACACGCATCCATGCGCTGACAACCCATGAATCAGTGGTCTGATTAATTAACTGACCTTATCCAGGGTCATGACGACCCGCAAAGTCAAAACGAACATAACCCTCATCAAGACCGCGCTCAACCACTAAGGAATTCAATAAATGTCCAGCGGCGAACTTCCATCTTATTTCCTCACAACTTGGCATTCGAAACATTAGAACTTTCGACCTGCAGCCAATAAATCAGCCAACTAACGTCAGGACTTATTACATTCCGAAAAAACCGGATACAGGCACGCAGACCGATACCCGGGTGCAGTCAGGGGCGGGAATCAGGAAACGGTGGCCCTGGCAGGCCACCGGAGTTCATCAGAGCGGTTTACTGCCGTACCAGCGCGGTGTGTACACCCAGTCGCCGCCTTCGGCACGAGGGAAGACACAGGTCGTGGAAGAACCGATCAGCACCATGGTGCGCATGTCCACCTGATCCGGGGTCAACTGCCCCAGCGTCGTGACGCGCAGTGTCTGGCCCGGGCGTCCGATGTCGCGTCCCAACACCACCGGCGTCTGCGCGGTACGATGCTGCGCGACGATTTCCAGCGCCCGCCCCAATTGCCAGGGTCGAGAGCGCGAGATCGGGTTGTAGAACGCCAGGGCCAGATCCGCCTCGGCGGCCAGGTCCAGGCGTTTTTCGATGATCGACCAGGGCTTGAGGTTGTCCGACAGCGACATCACGCAAAAGTCATGGCCCAGCGGCGCCCCTGCCTGGGCGGCGGTGGCCAGGGAGGCCGAGACGCCGGGAAGGATTTGCAGGTCGACGGCGTGCCATTGGGCATCCGTCGATTCGTGCAACGCTTCGAGCACGGCGGCGGCCATGGCGAACACGCCCGGGTCACCGGATGACACCACCACCACGGAGCGGCCCTGGGCCGCCAGTTCGAAGGCATGGCGGGCGCGCTGCATTTCTTCGCGGTTGTCGGTGCAGTGCTGCACCTGATCGGCCCGGAACGGCCCAGCCATGCGCACGTAGGTTTCGTAGCCCAGCACATCAGTGGCGCGGTCGAGTTCGGCGCGTACCGCCGGCACCATCAACTCGGCAGCGCCGGGGCCAAGACCGATCACCGCCAGGCGCCCGCGCAGGCGGCCGACCTGTCGAGGGTCGAGGGGCTGCTCGGTCACAGCGACGGCATGCTCGCCCAATATGCGAATTGACGCCGGTTGGTCGAGGGTTTCGCTCAGCCACTGGCCGACGTCACCAGCGACCGGCGCGAAACGCAGCGGCACGTTCAAGGCCGATGCGGCTTCATGCAACTCTGGCCGGGCCATGTCGCTGTCCGCCGCCAACAGGCATGCCAGCGACTGCACGGCGAGGTCGGCCTTACGCAAAGTCTCGCCAATGGCCGGCGACGCCCCCGCGCTGATCGCCACGACGACATTGCGCGGATAAATACGCAGCTCATCCGCCGCAGGCGTGCCCGCGGCGCTGTCGATGCGGATCGCCAGCCGGGCCTGTTCATCCTCGGGCAACTGCGCCTGGTCCAGCCACGGCGCGGCCCCCTCGATGCGTACCGATTCGCCAGCGAGCAGATCGGAGACGAAACGCTTGCCCTGCTCCAGATCGCCAAGGCTGTAGCCGCTCGGCGGATTGAGCAGGCAAGTACCAAACCGCAATTCACCGCTGGTGGTGATCGCCGGCGCGACGTGCAGCGCCTGCGCAATCTCGCGGGCCATGACATTGACCCCGCCCAGGCCGCCCAACAGCGGCACCACGGCACTGCCGTCCTCGGCCACCGCCAGCACCGGCGGCTCGGCGCCTTTTTCCAGCAGCAGCGGCGCCAGGGTACGGATGACAATACCCGCCGCGCACAAGGCAATGATCGGCGTGTCCTGTTGGTAGAGTTCACGCATCGTCGCGCCAAACTCAAGGTATTGCCGATCACCCTCGACCCGTCCGGCCAGGCCATGGATCAGGGCGTCGGGGTAACGCTGCTGAATCCGTCGGGCGGTTGCCAGGCTACCGGGGCCGAGGATGACGATGGCCGGCGTCTTGGCGGCCATCAACCCTGCCACCGTTCGCCCGGCACGATGATCAACGAGAAGTACGGCGAAGACATCGGCTCGACTTCATCCAACGGCACGATTTTCTGGTTGGCCATGGTCGCTCGCTCGACGTACAGCGCTCGCCCGTCCATGCCCAGTTCCTGAAGCACCTGGCGAACCTTGGGGAAATTGCGCCCCAGCTTCATGATCACCGCCGCGTCGGCGTCGGCCAGGCGGCGTTTGAGATCGTCGTGGGGCAAGACACCGGAGAGCACCGACAGGCTCTGGTTGCGATAGACCAGCGGCGCGCCGAGCACCGAAGCGCCGCCGAGCATCGAGCAGACGCCGGGAATGACTTGGGCCTCATAGCGCTCGGCCAGGCGATCATGCAGGTACATGTAGGAGCCGTAGAAGAACGGGTCGCCCTCACAGATCACCGCCACGTCGCGACCGGCATCCAGGTGCACGGCCAGCTGCTCGGCGGCGGTGTCGTAGAAATCGGCGATCACCTGTTCATAGGACAGCGGCGCAGGCAGCACCTCGGTGGTGACCGGGTAGACCAATGGCAGCAATGTCTGCGCGTCCTGCAAATGGGCCTCGATGATGCCGAAGGCGTTGCCCTTCTTGCCCTTGGCGACGAAATACGCCACCACGGGCGATTCGCGCAGCAGGCGCAGGGCCTTGACCGTAATCAGTTCCGGGTCACCGGGGCCCACGCCGAGGCCGATCAGACGTCCAGGCTGCTGCATCATTCAATCTCCGTGGCGAGGGCATTGACGGCTGCGGCGGCCATGGCGCTGCCGCCGAGACGGCCTTGCATGATCACGAACGGCACACCACGGCTGTCGGCCGCCAGCATCGCCTTGGACTCGGCAGCCCCGACGAAACCCACCGGGAAACCGAGGATCAATGCCGGTTTCGGCGCGCCGGCATCGAGCATTTCCAGCAAGTAAAACAGCGCGGTCGGCGCGTTGCCAATGACCACGACGCTACCTTCCAGGTGCGGGCGCCACAACTCCAGCGCCGCCGCCGAACGGGTGTTGCCCAGCTCCAGGGCCAAGGCCGGCACGCTTTCGTCGCGCAAGGTGCAAATCACCGGATTGTTGGCCGGCAGGCGAGCCCGGGTCACGCCTTCGGAGACCATCCGCGCATCACACAGGATCGGCGCACCGGCGGCCAGCGCCTGGCGCCCGGCCGTGCCTGCGCCCTCGGAAAACTGCAGGCCGTCGACGGCCTCGACCATGCCGCAGGCGTGGATCACGCGTACTGCGAGTTTTTCCAGGTCGGCCGGGATACGCGCCAGGTTGGCCTCGGCGCGAATGATCGCGAAGGAGTTGCGATAGATCTCCTGACCGTCGCGGATGTAATCAAGCATCAAGGGGGCTCCGGGGGCGAGCGTCGAGCCAGTGGCCGAGCGCTTCAATAGATAGATTGTGTGCCTGCAACGCGCCGAAACCCGGCAGCGTGACATCGCGAACATACAGGTCATAACGACCGGGGGCGACCGCCAGCAAGGTGGCAGGCGCGACATGGGCTGCCGCGCAGGAACGCGGGCAGCCCGACAGATGGACTTTCAGGGTCTGGCCCTGGCGTTGCAGCAGCTCGGCCAGTTGGCGGGCATCGGCCTTGGTGTCGGCCAGGGCTTTGCCACAGCCACTGGAGCCGGTGCAGGCGATGAGCTGCGCCAGGGCTTGATCGAGCGAGCACAACAGGCCCAATCCTTCAAGCCGCGCCAGCACTTGGTCGGCGTCCTCGCTGCGCACATTGGGCAGCAGCAGGCTCTGCCAAGGGGTGAAACTAAGGCTTTCGTCGCCCTTCTCCCGCGCCAATTGCGCCGCTCCCCGCAGCATGACCGCATCGAGCCGCCCCAGGGGCGCCGCCGCGCCGACGTAGACACGGTCGTCGTGCTGGGGATGAACACCGAGGTGCAGTCCATCGATGGACGCATCCCGCTGCCAATCCAGGCACGCTTGCAGGGGCACACGACGGGCCAGCCGGGTCATGAACTCATCCACAGAGACTTCAGCCAGCAAGTGGCGCATGCGGATCTGGTCCGGGCGGGCCAAGTCGAGGAACAACTCCAGCACCGCCACCACCAAGGCATGCCCCTGGGTCAGGGGCACCTTGCCCGCCGGTTTATCCAGCGGGGTGCCGGCCAAGCCGAAGGCCAGCCAGGGCTCGCCGTTACGGACAAGGGCCGAGAGCCACAAGTCGTGGTGATGTTCGAGCATCGCCAACGCTTCCCCACCGTCCAGTTGCACGGCGAACTTGGCCGACAGTTCATGGAAGCGTTCATGGGTTTGCAGGGTGACGAGGATCTGCGCGGCCAACGGGCGGGTGTCGAACAGCATCTGCCGATCGATCCCGGCCGCGGGACTGAGCATCAGGTTGCGCACGTCATCACCCGCCGGCTTGCGCGGGCCAAGCCCGGCGGCCAGCAATGCCTCGATCAGTGCGTCATGCCCGGGGCCGATCCCACGGATTTGCAGGTTGCCGCGGTTGGTCGCCTCGATCACGCCACCGGCGAACCGCTCGGCTGCGGCCGCCACGGCGTCGGCCTGGTCCGCCCGGATGGAGCCGCCATCGAGCTTGATCCGACAGATTCCACCGTCCAATGCCTGGACGACACGCAACAAACCCGGACAACCCGAGGGGCGTATGACGTTGGTTGATGGACGTTCGTTCAAGGGATAACCGCTAGACAAGGCACGCCACGACGGCGAAGGAGCGCCATTATGCCTGCTTTGCCGGGGGTCATGAAAAGCTTGCCGGTCGGATTGCGGACGACAGGCAATGTTGTTCACTGAAAGTAGATGAGCCCGTGGCGAGGAAGCTTGCTCCCGCTTGACCGGGCTGGCACTCCAGTGCGAGCGCTCACAAAAAGGGCTGCTGCGCAGCCCAGCGGGAGCAAGCTCCCTCGCCACAATGACTCACACAAGTCTTAAGTGAAGGGGCGCGGTATGATGGCGGCCCGGTTCGCGGCGGCAACCCGCCTGTCGATCACCCCCATCGATTCGAGGAACATAGATGACACCCTGGCTGACCGTAGTGGGCATCGGCGAAGACGGCTTCAAGGGCCTGGGCCGGACGGCCCGCCATGCCTTGCTGCGGGCGTCACGCATTGTCGGCAGCGATCGGCAACTGGCGTTGTTGCCGGTGTGCATCCGCGGCGAACGGGAATTGTGGCCCAGCCCGTTTTCCCTGGAACCGCTGCTGGCACGACAGGGCGAGTCGGTGTGTGTGCTGGCCAGCGGCGATCCGATGTTCTATGGCGTGGGCGCGAGCCTGGCGAAACAGCTGCCTGGCGACCAGATGCGGGTGATACCGGCGCCATCCTCCTGTTCACTGGCGGCGGCGCGCCTGGGCTGGCCGTTGCAGGAGGTGGTCACGCTGTCGCTGGTGGCGCGTCCCCTGGCGGCACTCAGCGCTCATTTATCCACAGGCGTCAGGCTGTTGCTGCTGAGCAATGACCGTCACAGCCCTGCCGCCGTGGCGACGTTGCTGCGCGAGCGGGGGTTCGGCCCGAGCGTCATGACCGTGCTGGAACATTTGGGCGGTGCGGCAGAACGACGGATCGACGGTTGCGCCGCGCAATGGTCCGATGACACCGTCGCCGACCTGAACCTGATCGCTATCGAATGCCGGGCCGAACCTTCAACGTTACGCCTGTCTCGTCTGGCCGGTTTGCCGGACAGCGCGTTCGAACATGACGGCCAGTTGACCAAACGCGACGTGCGCGCCATCACCCTCGCCCGTCTTGCGCCAACCCCTGGCGAACTGCTCTGGGACGTCGGTGCTGGCAGCGGCTCCATCGGCATCGAATGGATGCGCACCCACCCTAGTTGCCGGGCCCTGGCCATCGAAGCCGACGAAGGTCGCCAGGCCTTGATCGAACGTAACCGCGACAGCCTCGGCGTGCCCGGCCTGCAGCTGATTCGCGGCAAAGCCCCACAGGCGCTGGAAGGCCTGGAGCGGCCGGACGCGGTGTTCATCGGCGGCGGTGTTACCCGTGAAGGAGTGCTTGAGGCTTGCTGGGCTCAACTCAAGCCCGGCGGCCGGCTCGTCGCCAACGCCGTGACTCTGCAAAGCGAAACGACCCTGATGCACTGGCGCGAACGTCACGGCGGTGAACTGACCCGGATCCACATCGCCCAGGCCCAGCCATTGGGGGAGTTCGACACCTGGCGCCAGGCCTTGCCGATTACCTTGCTGGACCTGACGAAGCCTCTCGATGCGTGACGAAACCGCCGAACAACCCGCCCCCTTGCGCAGCGGCCTGACCACCGGCAGTTGCGCCACGGCCACGAGCCTGGCGGCCGCTCGACTCCTGCTGCGCGGCACCGAAGCCGATGCCGTGGAAATCGTACTGCCCAAGGGCAAGCACGTGCAGATGCGCCTGGAGTTCTGCCGGCTGACCGAACAAGGTGCCGAAGCCGGGACGATCAAGGACGCGGGCGACGACCCGGACGTGACCCACGGCGCCCTGTTGTTTTCCCAGGTGCGCTTGATCGCCGAGCCCGGTGTACGTTTCGTCGCTGGTCGTGGCGTCGGTACGGTGACGCGCCCCGGCCTGGTGCTGGAGGTCGGTGAGCCGGCGATCAACCCGGTGCCGCGCAAGATGATCAACGATCACCTGGCCCGTCTGGCGCAAGACAGCGGATATGCTGGCGGCTTCGAGGTCACGGTCAATGTCGAGGGCGGCGAAGCCCTGGCGCTGAAAACCATGAATCCACGCCTGGGGATTCTTGGCGGCCTGTCGATCCTCGGCACCAGCGGCATCGTCCGGCCGTTCTCCTGCGCGGCCTACATTGCCTCGATCCACCAGGGTATCGACGTGGCAAAAACCAACGGCTATCTGCACATCGCCGCCTGCACCGGCAACGCCAGCGAAGACACCATGCGTCGGGTCTACAACCTGCCGGAAATCGCCCTGATCGAAATGGGCGACTTCGTCGGTGCCGTGCTCAAGCATGTGCGCAAGGTCCCGGTGGAAAAACTCAGCCTGTGCGGCGGCTTTGGCAAAATCAGCAAACTCGCCGCCGGCCACATGGACCTGCACAGCCGTCACTCAAGCATCGACCTGCCACAACTGGCCGAGTGGGCCGCCGCTATCGGTGCCGATGAGGCGTTGCAGCAAGGCATCCGCGCGGCCAACACCAGCCAGCAAGCCCTGGCAATGGCCAGCGCCGCTGGCATCGCCCTCGGCGACGCGGTGTGCGCACACGCGTTGGCCTTCGCCCGCAGCGTGGTGCCGGCCCAGGTCCAGGTCGAAGTCTTCGCCATCGATCGCCAGGGCGGGATTGTCGGCCACGCCGGAGAGCTTCGATGAAACGCATCCTCCTGCTGGGCGGCGTCACCGAAGCCCTGGCCATCGCCCGCCCCCTCGGCCCCCAACACATCTACAGCCTGGCGGGCATCGGCCGCGTCCCCACCGACCTGACCTGCCAGGTGCGCGTCGGCGGCTACGGCGGCGCCGAAGGGCTGGCGCACTTCATCCACGCCGAAGGCATCGACCTGCTGCTGGACGCCACTCACCCCTACGCCGCCCAGATCAGCCACAACGCCGCCCGCGCCGCCCGCGCCTGCGCCATCCCCTGCTGGGCCCTGCGTCGCCCGGCCTGGCAACCCCAGACCGGGGATGACTGGCGCGAAGTGGCCGATTGGGCCGAACTGATCCAAGCCCTGAAACCCTTCCACCGCCCGTTGTTCACCCTCGGCCGCGAACCACTGCAACACCTGCACGAAATTCCGCCAGAGCAATTCTGGACCCTGCGCGCCCTGGACATTTATCCCGGCAATGAACGCTGCGAAGTCATCGGCGCCCGCGGGCCGTTCCACATCGAAGGCGAGCGCGAGCTGTTCGAGCGTCGGCGGATCGATGTGTTGGTCAGCAAGAACAGCGGCAGCACGGCGACTGAGCCGAAGCTGGAGGTGGCGCGGGAGCGGGGGGTGCCGGTGTTGATTTTGCAGCGGCCGGTGTTGGCGGAGGTGGATCGGGAGTTTGGGACCGTGGATGAGGTATTGCAGGGCTTGCGACATCTGGTCTGACAGTCTTTTTTGCTGCAACGCTGAAGGCCTACATATCCCTACAGCCCTGTCCCGTAGGAACTACGACAGCAGGCTACATCGTCTTGCGCCGCAGCCTACAACTTCGCCAGAATCCGCCGGCTTGTGCGCCTTGGAGGCCGCCGGTAACTTGATTCCCGTCACTGCCCTTCAGTGATCGGGTTTAGTCGCTCGGTGGTTTCAGCAGGTTCACAAGCTCCGTCCAGTCAGGTATCCACTCCTGCACTTGATGGTGGTTGTGCGCAGGGCGCCCTCGGGCGCGCCGGTAATGCTGGACTCCCCGGTCGACTAACCTGCGTACAGCCGCCGCCCTGTGGCGAGGGGATTTATCCCCGTTGGGCTGCATAGCAGCCCCTGAACGACAGCACGGGGTTAGGCTGATGCTGCGAGGTGCCGGCTTTTTGGACTGCTTCGCAGCCCAGCGGGGATAAATCCCCTCGCCACAAAAACTACGCAGGCTTATCTAGATGCTTGTCTCGAAGAAGACACGGGGGACGGAGTACTGATTCGAGCATCCCTTGACGATATCGCTCGGGCAAAAGATATGACACAGATGGACTACGATGCAGATTGGGAACAATCGAATATCGACTGATCAACAACATTCTCCGTGGCGAGGGAGCTTGCTCCCGCTGGGCTGCGCAGCAGCCCCAAAAAGGATCGCCGCCATTCTCCTGACACACCTCGCAACTTGATATTCAGGGCCGCTTCGCGCCCCAGCGGGAGCAAGCTCCCTCGCCACGAAAGCATCCACTTACAAAAACTGTTGCTACTGTTAGTGCAAACCCTGCGACCCTATACCGCATGCGCCTTTTTTACTTCTCAACCTCGATCAGGCTAAATACCGCCACTTGATCGCCCAACCGAGCGGATTCGCCCATGTCCC
The DNA here is from genome assembly GCF_900100135.1 of Pseudomonas sp. NFACC05-1. Classification (NCBI taxonomy): domain Bacteria; kingdom Pseudomonadati; phylum Pseudomonadota; class Gammaproteobacteria; order Pseudomonadales; family Pseudomonadaceae; genus Pseudomonas; species Pseudomonas sp. NFACC05-1. The sequence continues at coordinate 87,748 of NZ_FMTR01000012.1, forward strand.
GACAACGGCTTGCATTTGCCTGGATCGCCTGCTTCGCAGTGCTGTTCAACATGCTTGCCATGCCGCTTTCCAACAGCGGTGGCGCGACTGCCAATTCGCCAGCCGAGCAACTGTTGTGGGGCAGTTTCTGCTCGTCCAGCGGCACGAAAATGGTCGCGGTGTCCCTGGGCAAGCTCGAGCAGGGCACGCCGCAGAAGGACACTCACTCGACGATGCAGCATTGCTGGTGCTGCGCCGGCTCCGCGTCGCTGGTGGCGCTCACCGGCCATGCCCCGCAGTTGTATCTGGATGCTCGGCCCCACCATCGCGGCATTGCCCATTCCAAGCTCGACAGCCCCACGCCACGCCAGCAATGGCCAAGCCTCAACCCCCGCGCCTCGCCTCTGGCCTGATTCTTTCCGCACAAGACTGCGCCTCGAATCGTTCTGGAGAATCACCCATGTTGAACAGACTTATCCTGCTGGCTGCCCTGCTGCTTCCCGTCGGCTTTGCCCAAGCGCACCAATACAAGGCGGGCGAGCTTGAGATCGCCCATCCGTGGTCCCAGGAGTTGCCGCCCAACGCACCGACCGTGGCCGCGTATTTCGTGATTCACAACGGCGGCACGACCGCCGACAAGCTGCTCAGCGTCGACTCGCCGATTGCTGGCAAGGCCGAGCTCCATGAGCATGTGATGCAAAACGACCTGATGAAAATGCAACCGGTGCCCGTCGTGGATATCGCCCCCGGTGCGACCGTCACCTTCGCGCCGATGGCGTATCACGTGATGCTGTTGGGCCTGAAGGACCGCAGCCTGCTCAGCGATGGCAAGCGCTTTACCATGACCCTGCATTTCGAAAAAGCGGGGGATGTCACGGTCGACGTTGCGGTGCAGAAAAAAGCCCCCGACGGCAGCAAAACCCAAATGCACATGCACTGATAGCACCTGCCCATGGGTCTTCCTCGCAACAGGTCCGCCATACCCCGCCGCCAGCCCTTGAGCCTGGCACGCGGCAGTTGGATCAGCCTGTTCGCCATGTTGATGATCTTTATCGGTCCACTGATTTCTCAGTCGATGCCGATGGATCAGCGCATGCCTGTGAGCATGAGCATGAGCATGTCGATGGACATGAGCATGGACATGCCGGCGGGAGCCCACGCCGAACATGAGGCATCAGCCGACGAACACTGCCCGCCCCAGAGCGAACACCACGCACTGTGGGAAAAGTGCGGCTATTGCAACCTGCTGTTCAATTGCCCCGCGCTGCCTGGCGGTCACACGTTCGCGGTCTTCGTCACACCCCACACCAACACCTACACCAGTCCTTCCCCACGCCTGGGCCATGCCCGGCCCGCGTTTTTCCCGGGTGCCCGTACCCGCGCACCGCCCCTCGACGCGTAACCCCCGACACTTACCCAACCCGGTCGCACAAGACAGCCTCAGTGGCATGTGTAGCTAGTTGTGTTAGTCAACTTCTGGCATCCGAATTTGAGCTAACAAACTAGCCACACATGCCACTAGGCTGCCCGACCGTGTCGTCTACGTCTGTTCGATGGAATCATCATGTCCAGGTTTTCTGCTGGCACCGCTTTGGGCTCTGCCCAGGTTCGCTGCCCCCTGAACGAACCACGGGTTCGTTTACGCCAAACCATTGCCGCACTGTGCGGCCTGCTGCTCACACCCTACGCACTCGCCGATGAACACGAGCATCACGACCATCAGGTAGAAGAGCTGAGCCCGACGGTCATCACCGCCATCGCCCCCAGTTCCCCCCTGACTGTCGTCACCAACCCCAAGGACCCGCGTCAACCGGTGCCGGCCAGTGACGGCGGCGACTACCTCAAGACCATCCCCGGCTTCGCCCTGGTGCGCAACGGCGGCACCAATGGCGACCCGGTGTTGCGCGGCATGTTCGGCTCGCGGCTGAACATCCTCACCAACGGCAGCATGCTGTTGGGTGCTTGCCCTGGCCGGATGGACGCGCCGACGTCCTATATATCGCCGGAAACCTACGACAAACTCACCGTCATCAAAGGCCCGCAGACCGTGCTCTGGGGCCCCGGCGCATCGGCCGGGACCGTGCTGTTCGAGCGCGAGCCGGAACAGTTCGGCGAATTGGGCACCCGGGTCAACGCCAGTGTGCTGGCCGGCTCCAACGGCCGTTTCGACAAAGTGGTGGATGCCGCCGCCGGTGGGCCGCTGGGGTATGTACGAGTGATCGGCAACACCGCCCACTCGGACGATTACCGCGATGGCAACAACGACAGCGTGCCGTCGCGCTACGACAAGTGGAACGGCGACGTCACCCTCGGCTGGACCCCGGACGCCGATACCCTGCTGGAATTGACGGCCGGCAAGGGCGACGGTGAAGCGCGCTACGCCGGGCGTGGCATGGACGGCTCGCAGTTCAAGCGCGAAAGCCTCGGGCTGCGTTTCGAGCGCTCGAACATCGGCGAGGTGCTGGACAAGGTCGAGGCCCAAGTCTACTACAACTACGCCGACCATGTGATGGACAACTACACCCTGCGCACGCCATCCGGCACCGGGATGATGGCCGGGCCCATGGCCTCCAACGTCGACCGCCGCACCCTGGGTGCGCGTATCAAGGCCACCTGGCGCTGGGCCGATGTGCAGTTGATCAGCGGCCTGGACGCCCAGACCAACGAGCATCGCCAGCGCAGCAGCATGGGCGTCGACACCTACAAGGACCTGCCGTACACCAAGGACGCCGACTTCCACAATTACGGTGCCTTCGGCGAACTGACCTGGTACGCCGCCGATCGCGACCGAGTGATCACCGGCGCCCGGCTCGACCGCGCCTCGGCCAAGGATTACCGCCAGAGCCTCGGTTCCGGTATGTCGGCCCGCCCCAACCCCACCGCCGATGACACCCGTGCCGACACGCTGCCCAGCGGTTTTGTCCGCTACGAACACGACCTGGACGACAGCCCCACTACCCTCTATGCAGGCGTGGGTCACGCACAACGCTTCCCGGACTACTGGGAGCTGTTCTCGGCGAACGTCGGCCCCAGCGGCTCGCTGAATGCCTTCGACGCGATCAAGCCGGAAAAAACCACCCAGCTCGACTTCGGCCTGCAGTACAAGACCGAAACCCTCGAAGCCTGGGCGTCGGCTTATGTCGGGCAGGTGCGCGACTACATCCTGTTCGACTACACCCCCGGGATGATGGGCACCACCTCCCGGGCCGAGAACATCGATGCGCGGATCATGGGCGGCGAACTGGGCGCGGCCTACAAGCTGAGCGAGCGCTGGAAAGCCGACGCCACCCTGGCCTACGCCTGGGGCAAGAACAGCAGCGACGGCAGCGCCCTGGCGCAAATGCCGCCGCTGGACGCACGCCTGGGCCTGACCTACAGCGAAGATCGCTGGAGCGCCGGCGCCCTGTGGCGTGTGGTGGCAGCGCAGCACCGGGTCGACGAGAACAAAGGCAACGTGGTCGGCAAAGACTACGGCAAGAGTTCGGGCTTCGGCGTGTTCTCACTCAACGGTGCCTACCGCATCAACAAACACTGGAAGGTCAGCAGCGGCGTCGACAACCTGTTCGGCAAAGCCTATGCCGAGCACTTGAACCTGGCCGGTAACGCCGGGTTCGGCTACCCGGCGAGCGACCCGCAAGCCATCAACGAACCGGGGCGCACCCTCTGGACCAAGGTGGACATGAGTTTCTAACACCATCGCAGGCAAGGCCTGACACCTGACCCTGTGGCGAGGGAGCTTGCTCCCGCTGGGCTGCGCAGCAGTCCTTCTTTGATGCGGTCGCTACGCAACCGAGCGGGAGCAAGCTCCCTCGCCACAGGTTTTGTGTCCAAACAAGGCTTTGCCCAAACCGCAAAAAACATAACGATCACATTTGCCCTGCGGAGCGCTTTCTGATGAGCCAACCGAAACCCAATTTCTACAACCTGGCCTGGCGCTGGCATTTCTATGCCGGGCTGTTCGTGGCGCCGTTCATGGTGATGCTGTCCCTGACCGGCATCATTTATTTGTTCAAGCCACAGCTCGATCCCCTGATGTACGGCAGCCTGCTGAATGTACCCGCCGGGCATCACACCCTGGCGGCGGACGACTTGCTCAAGCAGGTCCACCAGGCCTACCCCCAAGGCCAGATCAAACAGTACCTGCCGCCGCCCAACGCCGAGCGCAGCGCGCAGTTCGTGGTGATCGACAAAGGCCGGGAACTGAACGTGTTCATCGACCCGTACCATGGCGATGTCCTCGGCGAGCAGGATGCGAAGAACAACCTGCAAGCCATGGCCCGGGCCATCCACGGCGAACTGCTGATCGGCACTGTCGGTGACCGGCTGGTGGAAATGGCCGCCGGTTGGGGCGTGGTGCTAGTGGTCTCCGGGCTGTACCTGTGGTGGCCCCGTGGGCAATCGTCAGCCGGCGTGCTGTGGCCGCGCTGGAGCGCCCGCGGTCGGCTGTTCTGGCGTGACCTGCACGTGGTCGTCGGTTTCTGGGGCGCAGCCTTGCTGCTGGTGATGCTGCTCAGCGGCATGACCTGGACCGGTTTCTGGGGCAAGCAATACGCCAACCTCTGGAACCGCTTCCCGGCGGCGATGTGGAATGACGTGCCCAAGTCCGACGTCGAGGCCGGCAGCCTCAACAACGCCCATCGCCAGACCGTGCCGTGGGCCGTGGAAAACACACCGATGCCGATGTCCGGCGACCATGCCGAGCACATGGGCCACGGCGGCATGCACGAAGGCCCCGCCGCCCCGACTGTCAGCCTGCAAGCGGTGCAGGACATCGCCACCGAACGCCAGGTCACGCCCGGCTACAGCATCACCCTGCCGACCACGTCCACCGGCGTGTTCACCGTCGCCGTGTTTGCCGACGACCCGCGCAACGATGCCACCCTGCACGTGGACCAATACACCGGCAAGGTCCTGGCCGATGTGCGCTGGGAGCATTACGGCGTCGTGGCTCGCGCCACCGAAACCGGGGTAATGCTGCACGAAGGCAAAATGTTCGGCCCGCTGAACCAGATCATCGTGCTGCTGATTTGCCTGATGATCCTGCTCAGCGCCGTGAGTGGCCTGGTGATCTGGTGGAAGCGCCGGCCAGAAGGCAAGTTCGGCGTACCGCCGCTGCGTCACGACTTGCCGACGTGGAAGACCGGGGTGTTCATCATGCTGGCCCTGGCGGTGGTGTTTCCGATGGTGGGGGCGTCGCTGGTGGTGGTGTGGTTGCTGGATCGGCTCGTCACCCGGCTCAATCGCCAGCCTGAGATTGCCTCATCTTCAAACTGAAGACAGTGCGTTAACGGAAGGCGGCGCGAAACCTCTACAATCGCCCCCGCCTTTCGAGCTGTGAACACCGCTCCCACAATGGAATTGTGTTTAGGCCCAATAATTGAGTGTACGCATGACCTCTCTAACCCTCTCCCACGTCGCCTGGACACCCCTGGGCCATGGCCATTGTCATCACCAGTTCCAGCTGCGTGACGTGACGTTGCAGGTGGCGGCCGGGGAGTTTGTCGGGTTGATCGGCCCCAACGGCAGTGGCAAGACCAGCCTGTTGCGCTGCGCCTATCGCTTCAGCCGGCCGGAACAGGGCGAGGTAAAGCTTGCCCATCACAACGTCTGGCAACAGTCCTCGCGCTGGTGCGCCCAACGCATCGCCGTGGTGCTGCAAGAGTTTCCCGACGCCTTCGGCCTGACGGTGGAAGAAGTGGTCGCCATGGGCCGCACACCGCATAAAGGCCTGTTCGACGGCGACAATCACGAGGATCGACGGCTTGTGCGCCAAGCCCTGGCATCGGCAGGCCTTGAAGGCTTTGGCGACCATGCATTCGCGACCCTCTCGGGTGGTGAGAAGCAACGGGTGATCCTCGCCCGGGCCCTGGCCCAGCAACCGCAGTTGTTGATCCTCGACGAACCGACCAACCACCTCGATCCCCACTATCAATTGCAATTGCTGCAACTGATCAAGGGCCTGGGCATCGGCACCCTTGCCAGCCTTCACGACCTGAACCTGGCCGCCGCCTTCTGCGACCGCCTGTACGTGATCGAACACGGGCGCATTGTCGCCAGCGGCACGCCCAGGGACGTCCTGACCGTCGAGCTGTTGCGCGAGGTGTTCGGCATCGAAGCCCTGGTGGATGAACACCCGCTGTCCGGCTACCCACGAATCACCTGGATAACCCAACCATGACCTTGCGTTCCCTGCTGTTGCTGCCCCTGCTGCTGGGCAGCGCCCATGCCTTGGCCGAAGCCACCCACTATCCGTTGACAATCCAGAGCTGCAACCGCCAGGTGGTGTTCAACGAGGCACCTCGGCACGCTGTCAGCCATGACATCAACATGACCCAGATGATGCTCGCCCTGGGCCTCAAGCCGCGCATGGTCGGCTACAGCGGCATCAGTGGCTGGAAATCGGTGACGCCCGAGATGGCGAAGATCCTTGATGGCCTGCCGGAACTGGCCGCCAAGTACCCGTCGGTGGAAACCCTGCTCGATGCCAACGTGGATTTCTTCTTCGCCGGTTGGGACTACGGCATGCGCGTGGGCGGCGACCTGACGCCGCAGACCCTGCAACCGCTGGGCATCAATGTCTACGAACTGAGCGAATCCTGCGCGTTCGTGATGAAGCGTCCAGCGGCCTCACTGGAGGATACCTACAACGACCTGCGCAACCTCGGGAAGATCTTCGACGTGCAGGATCGTGCCAACGCACTGATCGCCCAGATGCAGGCCCAAGTGGCGCAAGTGCGCAAGCACCTGCCGCCCGGTCAACCCCGCGTATTCCTCTACGACAGCGGCGAAGACCGCGCCATGACCTCCGGCCGTCTTGGCATGCCCCAGGCGCTGATCGACGCGGCCGGCGGACGCAATATTCTCGATGACCTGGAAACCAGCTGGACGCGGGTGAACTGGGAGAACGTAGTGGAGCGCAACCCCGAGGTGATCGTGATCGTCGACTACGGCGAAGTCAGCGCCGAGCAGAAGCAACAATTCCTGCTGAACAACCCGGCCCTGCAGTCGGTGGCGGCGATCAAGCATCGGCGCTTCATCGTGATCCCCTACGTCCAGGCCACGCCGGGCATCGATAACGTGCTGGCGGTGCAAACCCTGGCGCAGGGTTTTCACGGCCAATGAACGGTCGTCGCTACGGCGCCCTGCTGATGTTCCTCGGTGCACTGCTGCTGGTGTCGTGCGTGGTGTCCCTGGGCTTCGGGCCGGCGCGGGCGCCGGTGGCCGTGGTCTGGGACATCCTGTTGAACAAGGCCTTCGGTGTCGGCAGCGCCTATTGGTCGCCTGGCCAGGAACACATCGTGTGGCTGATCCGCGTGCCGCGCCTGCTGCTCGGTGCCCTGGTGGGCGCCGGGCTGGCGTTGATCGGTGCGGTGCTGCAAGCAGTCACGCGCAACCCGCTGGCGGACCCGCACCTGCTGGGCGTCACCTCTGGCGCGACGCTGGGGGCGGTCATCGTGGTGCTGCATGTCGGCGAGATTGTCGGCCTGCTGACCCTGCCGCTGGCGGCGTTCATCGGTGCGCTGTTGAGCATGCTGCTGGTGCTGACCATCGCTGCCCGCCAGGGTCGTCTGGAAAGTGATCGCCTGTTGTTGTGCGGCGTGGCGGTGTCCTTCGTGATGATGGCGGCGGCCAACCTGTTGTTGTTCCTCGGTGACCATCGCGCCAGTTCGGCGGTGATGTTCTGGATGCTCGGCGGCCTGGGCCTAGCCCGTTGGGAACTGCTTGCGGTGCCGGCGGCCAGTGTGGTGCTGGGGCTGGTGTTGCTGCTGGGCATGGCCCGTCCGCTGAACGCGCTGATGGCCGGCGAACAGACCGCCGTGACCCTGGGCCTGAACGCGGCGAAGGTGCGCTTGTGGATCTTCTTGATCGCCTCGCTGATGACCGGTGTGCTGGTGTCCATCAGCGGTTCGATTGGTTTTGTCGGGCTAATGGTGCCGCACATTGCCCGGCGCCTGGTGGGTGCAGAGCATCGTCGGTTGCTGCCGGTTTGTGTGCTGCTTGGCAGCCTGTTCCTGGTGTGGGTGGATGTGGCCGCCCGGACCTTGATCGCGCCGGAAGACTTGCCGATCGGTGTGGCGACAGCCGCCATCGGCGGGTTGTTCTTCATCGGCCTGATGCGCCGCCGATAAAAAGGAGACTGACTCCAACCTGTGGCGAGGGAGCTTGCTCCCTCGCCACAGGTTGTATTCACAAGCAGAGTCTCGGCAAGGCTTCAACCCCGCGCTCCAATGTGGCGCATCCCTCGCACCAAACCCCATGACGCGATCACTCATGGTGCACCACGCTTTTCCCTCCCCCCACCACCCCCCTGTTTCCGGGCCTTTTTTCCGACCGGGCACACCCCTTGCAAAAGCGCTTTCAGCGTTTGCATCTGCCCTCAAAAAAAATTCATAAGTCCACGGAGATCGCACAATGAAGCGTCGTAGCTTGATCAAGGCTTTTACACTCTCGGCAAGCATTGCCGCGATGGGCATGGCCTGGACCGTCCAGGCCGCCGAGACCATCAAGGTCGGCATCCTGCATTCGCTGTCCGGCACCATGGCGATCTCCGAGACGTCCCTCAAGGACATGGCGCTGATGACCATCGATGAGATCAACGCCAAGGGCGGTGTGAACGGCAAGAAGCTTGAAGCGGTGGTCGTGGACCCAGCGTCGAATTGGCCGCTGTTCGCCGAGAAGGGCCGTCAACTGCTGACCCAGGACAAAGTCGCGGTGGTGTTCGGCTGCTGGACGTCGGTGTCGCGTAAATCCGTATTGCCGGTGTTCGAAGAACTCAACGGCCTGCTGTTCTACCCCGTGCAGTACGAAGGCGAAGAGATGTCGCCAAACGTGTTCTATACCGGCGCGGCGCCGAATCAACAGGCGATTCCGGCAGTGGAATACCTGATGAGCGAAGAAGGTGGCAGTGCCAAGCGCTACTTCCTGCTGGGCACCGACTACGTCTACCCGCGCACCACCAACAAGATCCTGCGTTCGTTCCTGCACTCCAAAGGCGTGGCAGACAAAGACATCGAAGAGGTCTATACCCCGTTCGGCCACAGCGACTACCAGACCATCGTAGCCAACATCAAGAAGTTCTCGGCTGGCGGCAAGACCGCAGTCATTTCCACAGTCAACGGCGACTCCAACGTGCCGTTCTATAAAGAACTGGCGAACCAGGGCCTGAAAGCTACCGACGTGCCGGTCGTGGCGTTCTCGGTGGGCGAGGAAGAACTGCGCGGCATCGACACCAAGCCACTGGTGGGCAACCTGGCGGCGTGGAACTACTTCGAGTCCGTGGATAACCCGGCGAACAAGAAATTCGTCGAGTCCTGGAAAGCCTACGCCAAAGCCAAGAACCTGCCAGGCGCCGACAAAGCGGTGACCAACGACCCGATGGAAGCCACCTACGTCGGCATTCACATGTGGGCGCAAGCCGTGGAAAAAGCCAAGTCCACCGACGTCGACAAAGTCCGCGAAGCCCTGGCCGGCCAGACCTTCGCCGCACCGTCGGGCTACACCCTGACCATGGACAAGACCAACCATCACCTGCACAAGCCAGTGATGATCGGCGAGATCCAGGCCGACGGTCAGTTCAACGTGGTCTGGCAGACCGAAGGCCCGATCCGCGCCCAGCCGTGGAGCCCCTTCATCGCCGGCAACGACAAGAAGCCTGACTATGCGGTGAAGAGCAACTGAGCCCATGGGTGTCGGCCCCAATCCCCGGGCCGACACACAACCCCTGTGGGAGCGAGCTTGCTCGCGATAGCGGTGGATCAGCCAGAAGAACAGTGACTGACACACCGCTATCGCGAGCAAGCTCGCTCCCACAAAAAGCACTGCGCAAGGCCTAGCATATGCCCACCGCCCTCTACCGCCTCATCCTCGCCCTGGTGCTGCTGTTGCCACTGGAGGCCCATGCCGGTGACGCCGAAGACTTCGTCGCCGCCAACCCGACCCAGCAAGCCAAGCTCCTGGAAACCTGGGCCGCGCAGCCGGAGCCTGAGCGCGTCGAACTGATCAATGCCCTGCAACAGGGCCAGTTGACCGTCGACGGCCAACCCAAGACCCTGCGCCTGAACAACCGCTTGCGCGGGCTGATCGAAACCGCCCTCGCCAGCCATCAACTGCTCGCCGTGGATGCCCGCGTACGCCTGGGTGCCGCGCAGCAGCTGCAAAAAACTGCGCGCCCGGCGCAACTGGCGTTTCTCGATCGGCAACTGGCCGGCGAGCAGGACGAAGATGTGCATGCCGCCCTGAGCCTGGCCCTGGCGAACCTGCAACTGGTGGACACCAACCCGAACGTGCGCCTGGCCGCCGTCCGCCTGCTGGGTGAAACCGGCGATCCGCTGGCCCGTACACGCCTGGAAGGTTTGCTTGAGCCCGGCGTCGAAACCGATGCCAACGTGCGCACCGCCGCCGAAACCAGCCTCGCCCAAGTCAAACGCAAACTCCTGGTGGGCGAACTGCTGGGCCAGGCCTTCAGTGGCATGTCCCTGGGTTCGATCCTGTTGCTCGCCGCCCTCGGCCTGGCCATCACGTTTGGCTTGCTGGGGGTGATCAACATGGCCCACGGCGAAATGCTCATGCTCGGCGCCTATTCCACGTATGTGGTGCAGATGCTGTTCCAGCGCTTCGCCCCGAACGCCATCGAGTTCTACCCGCTGATCGCCCTGCCGGTGGCATTTTTTATGACCGCCGCCATCGGCATGGCCCTGGAGCGCACGGTGATTCGCCACCTCTATGGGCGCCCGCTGGAAACCCTGCTCGCCACCTGGGGCATCAGCCTGATGCTGATCCAACTGGTGCGCCTGGTGTTCGGCGCGCAGAACGTCGAAGTCGCCAACCCGGCCTGGCTCTCAGGCGGGATTCAGGTATTGCCGAACCTGGTGCTCCCATACAACCGCATCGTGATCATTGCCTTCGCACTGTTCGTGGTGGTGCTGACCTGGCTGCTGCTGAACAAGACGCGCCTGGGCCTGAACGTGCGCGCCGTCACCCAGAACCGCAACATGGCCGCCTGCTGCGGTGTGCCCACCGGGCGGGTGGACATGCTCGCCTTCGGCCTCGGCTCGGGCATCGCTGGGCTCGGTGGCGTGGCCCTGAGCCAGATCGGCAACGTCGGCCCGGACCTGGGCCAAAGCTACATCATCGACTCGTTCCTGGTGGTGGTGCTCGGCGGCGTCGGCCAGTTGGCCGGTAGCGTGTTCGCCGCGTTCGGCCTGGGCATCGCCAACAAGATCCTCGAACCGCAGATCGGCGCCGTACTCGGCAAGATCCTGATCCTCGCGCTGATCATTCTGTTCATCCAGAAGCGTCCGCAAGGCCTCTTCGCGCTCAAAGGACGGGTAATCGACTGATGAACCAGCCCCTGATGCTCACGGCCACGCAAAAGGCCGGTCCCAAACTCACCCTCGCCGTCGGCGCGGTAATCCTGGCGGTGCTGCTGAGCCTGCCGCTGCTGTCGCTGTTGGCGGCGGACCATCCACTGCACATTTCAGCCTATACCTTGACCCTGGTGGGCAAGATCCTCTGCTACGCCATCGTCGCCCTGGCGTTGGACCTGGTCTGGGGCTACGCCGGTTTGTTGTCCCTGGGTCACGGCCTGTTCTTCGCCCTGGGCGGCTATGCCATGGGCATGTACCTGATGCGCCAGGCCGCCGGTGATGGCTTGCCGGCGTTCATGACGTTCCTGTCGTGGACCGAACTGCCCTGGTACTGGGCCGGCACCGACAGTTTTCTCTGGGCCCTGTGCCTGGTGGTGCTGGCGCCGGGGCTGCTGGCGCTGGTGTTCGGTTTCTTCGCCTTCCGTTCGCGGATCAAGGGCGTGTATTTCTCGATCATGACCCAGGCCCTGACCTTCGCCGGGATGCTGCTGTTCTTCCGCAACGAAACCGGGTTCGGTGGCAACAACGGCTTCACCAATTTCCGCTCGATCCTGGGTTTTGGCATCACCGAGCCGGGCACCCGGGCCGTGCTGTTCCTCGCCACCGTACTGTTGCTGGTGACGAGCCTGTTCATCGGCTGGCGCCTGGCCCGCAGCAAGTTCGGCCGGGTGCTGACCGCCCTGCGCGATGCGGAAAACCGCCTGATGTTCTGCGGTTACGATCCCCGTGGCTTCAAGCTGTTCGTCTGGGTGTTGAGCGCAGTGTTGTGCGGCCTGGCCGGGGCGTTGTACGTGCCGCAGGTGGGCATCATCAACCCCAGCGAAATGTCGCCGACCAACTCCATCGAAGCCGCCGTGTGGGTCGCTCTTGGCGGGCGCGGCACGCTGATCGGGCCGCTGCTGGGGGCCGGTGTGGTCAATGGCATGAAGAGCTGGTTCACCGTGGCCTTCCCTGAATACTGGCTGTTCTTCCTCGGTGCGCTGTTCATCGTCGTGACCCTGTACTTGCCCAAGGGCGTGATCGGACTGCTGAAGAAACGAGGTGAACAATGAGAATCACAGCGAGTGCCGAATTCATGCTCGAACCTGCTTTCTTTCCGCCGGAACCCAACCAGGACGCCGGCAGCAGCCGCGACGCCATCGGCCTCGGCCAGGCGGCAGGCGTTGGCCTGAACACCCGCCACGGCACCATCCTGACCCTGGAAGACATCAGCGTCAGCTTCGACGGCTTCAAGGCCTTGAACGATTTGAACCTGTACATCGGCGTCGGCGAATTGCGCTGCATCATCGGCCCCAACGGCGCGGGCAAGACCACGTTGATGGACGTGATCACCGGCAAGACCCGCCCCAGCCACGGCAAGGCCTGGTTCGGCGAAACCCTGGACCTGACCAGCATGAGCGAAGTGCAGATCGCCCAGGCGGGCATCGGGCGCAAGTTCCAGAAACCCACGGTGTTCGAAGCGTTGAGCGTGTTCGAAAACCTGGAGCTGGCGCTCAAGACCGACAAATCGGTGTGGGCCAGCCTGCGGGCGAAACTCACTGGCGAGCAGCACGATCGCATCAGCGAAGTGCTCGAGACCATCCGCCTCACCCACTCGGTCAACCGCGCTGCCGGGTTGCTGTCCCACGGGCAGAAGCAGTTCCTGGAGATTGGCATGCTGCTGGTACAAGACCCGCAATTGCTGCTGCTCGACGAACCGGTGGCGGGCATGACCGACGCCGAGACAGAGTTCACCGCCGAGCTGTTCAAGTCCCTGGCGGGCAAGCATTCGCTGATGGTGGTAGAGCACGACATGGGCTTCGTCGGCGCGATTGCCGACCACGTCACCGTGCTGCACCAGGGCAGCGTGCTGGCCGAAGGGTCGCTGGAACAGGTGCAGGACAATGAGCGGGTGATCGAGGTGTACCTCGGTCGCTAGAGTGGCAAATGCTGTTCCCTGTGGGAGCGAGCTTGCTCGCGATGGCGGCGACACATTCAGCACCTAAGCAAGCTGACCCACCGCTATCGCGAGCAAGCTCGCTCCCACAGGGAACTTGAGGAGATTCTGGAAGATGCTGCAAGTCGACAAGCTGCACCAGTACTACGGCGGTAGCCACATCCTTCGGGGCCTCTCGTTCGACGTGAAGATCGGCGAAGTGACCTGCCTGCTGGGTCGCAACGGCGTGGGCAAGACCACCCTGCTCAAATGCCTGATGGGCCTGTTGCCGGCCAAGGAAGGTGCGGTGAATTGGGAAGGCAAGGCCATCACCACGTTCAAGCCACACCAACGGGTGCATGCCGGCATCGCCTACGTGCCCCAGGGCCGGGAGATTTTCGGGCGGCTGACGGTGGAAGAAAACCTGCTGATGGGCCTGTCGCGGTTTCCCGGCGCCGAGGCCAAGGAGGTGCCGGCGTTTATCTACGAACTGTTCCCGGTGCTGCTGCAGATGAAGCAGCGTCGTGGCGGTGACCTGTCCGGCGGCCAGCAGCAGCAACTCGCCATCGGCCGGGCCCTGGCCAGCCGTCCGCGCCTGCTGATTCTCGACGAGCCCACCGAAGGCATCCAGCCGTCGGTGATCAAGGAGATCGGCGCGGTCATCAAGAAGCTGGCCGCCCGGGGCGACATGGCGATTCTGCTGGTGGAGCAGTTCTACGACTTCGCCGCCGAGCTGGCCGATCAATACCTGGTGATGTCCCGGGGCGAGATCGTGCAGCAAGGGCGTGGAGAAAATATGGAAGCCGAGGGTGTGCGCGGCCTGGTTACGATCTAGTCTGTAGCGTCCTGACGATCATTGAAAATCATGAATCTACCTGTCTCTTCGTTGGCGCCTTCAGGCGTGTTCACCCCTAGCTGGCATGCCGAGCTGGAACTGAGCTACGCCCGTTTTGGCGACTGCACACGCCCGGTACAGCGCCGCCATAAAGGCCCGCTGCGGGTGCAGAAGCACTTGTATGCCGAAGGCCCCGAGGTGTGCCAGCACATCATCGTCCACCCGCCCGGTGGGATAGCCGGCGGTGACCGCTTGGACATTTCGGCCCACGTCGGCCCGGACGCCTGGGCGCAGTTAACCAGCCCCGGCGCGGCCAAGTGGTATCGCGCCGCCGGCCCGGCGTACCAGCAGTTGACCCTGAGCGTGGCTCCCGGCGCGACCCTGGAATGGCTGCCCCAGGAAACAATCGTCTTCAGCGCGGCCCAGGCCGAACTCAGCACCTGCATAGACCTGCAGGGCGACGGGCGTTTGTTCTACTGGGACATGGTTGCCCTCGGCCGACCGGCCAGCGGCGAGCGGTTCGACCTGGGGCATTTCCAGTCGCGGCTGGACATTCGTCGCGACGGCCAGTTGCTGTGGCATGAGCGCCAGCGCATTGTGGGCGGTGATGGCTTGCTCGACTCGCCCATCGGCCTGGGCGGGGATCCGGTGTTTGCCACGTTATGGGTGACCGGCGAGATCGACAACGAGCTGTTGGAGCAGTGCCGATCCCTGGGCCATGCCGTGCGCGGTGACCTGACCCAATTGCCCGGCCTGGTCGTGGCGCGGTGCCTGGCGAGCGAGGCGTTGCTGGCGCGGGGGTGGTTGATTGCGTTGTGGCGGCTCCTGCGCCCGGCGCTGCTCGGTCGGGAGGCCGTCCCCCCGAGAATCTGGAGCACGTGAATTTGCTTTCCTGTGGGCGCGAGCAAGCTCGCTCCCACAGGGGGATGTGTTTACAGCGAAAACTATTTATCTGCCCTTATGGATTGCACATGGACCTGACCCCACGCGAAAAAGACAAGCTGCTGATCTTCACCGCAGGCCTCGTCGCCGAACGACGGTTGGCCCGTGGCCTGAAGCTCAACTACCCGGAGGCCATGGCCTATATCTCCGCGGCCCTGCTCGAAGGCGCCCGTGACGGCCAGACCGTGGCCGAGCTGATGCACTACGGCACCACGCTGCTGAGCCGCGAACAGGTGATGGAAGGCATCCCGGAAATGATCCCCGAGATCCAGGTCGAGGCGACGTTTCCCGACGGCACCAAACTGGTCACCGTCCACCAGCCGATCGCCTGAGGCCATGCCATGACCTATCTCGTGCGCGACGCCCAGCCGACCGACCTGCCAGCGATCCGCGACATCTACAACGACGCGGTGCTGAACACCACCGCGATCTGGAACGAACAGGCCGTGGACCTGGGCAATCGCCAGGCCTGGTTCAGCGCCCGGCAATCCCAAGGCTACCCGGTGTTGGTGGTGGTCGACGCCGAGGAGAACGTGCTCGGCTACGCTTCATTCGGCGACTGGCGGCCTTTCGACGGTTTCCGGCACACCGTGGAGCATTCGGTGTACGTACGCAGCGATCAGCGCAGCAACGGCCTCGGTCCACGCCTGATGACCACGCTGGTCGAGCGCGCCAGGGCCTGCGGCAAACACGTCATGGTCGCCGCCATTGAAAGCGGCAACACCGCCTCGATTCGCTTGCACGAGCGAGCCGGTTTCATCACCACCGGGCAAATGCCCCAGGTGGGTACCAAGTTCGGTCGCTGGCTGGACCTGACTTTCATGCAGTTGGTCCTCGATCCCGGGGCGCAACCGCCTGCCTTTGACAAGGAGTGATGCCTATGAACCCCGCCCAGTTGCGTCGAGTCCACGCTGAAAGCTTTGCGCATTATCGCCAGGGCCTGATCGATCTGTTGCTCGATGCCGTCGGCTATGGCGCCAGCGTGGGGTTCATGGCCGACCTCGATGCGGTCCAGGCCCGCGCCTATTTCGACGAGGTCCAGGCCAGCCTCAACCAGGGCCACTTGCTGCTGTGGGTGGTGGTCAAGGATGAACAGGTGCAGGCCAGCGTCCAGCTTGCCCTGTGCCAGAAGCCCAACGGCCTCAATCGCGCCGAAGTGCAGAAGCTGCTGGTCCGCGGCGAGGCGCGCCGCCGGGGCCTCGGCCAGCAATTGATGAATGCCCTGGAACTCGGCGCCCGTCAGCACAAGCGCGGCCTGCTGTACCTCGACACCGAGGCCGGTTCCGAGGCCGAGGCGTTCTACCGGGCCATGGGCTACACCCGCGTCGGCGAGCTGCCCGACTACTGCCAGAGCCCGGACGGGACCTACACACCGACCGCCATTTACTACAAGACTTTGGGGCAACCGCAATGATTCCAGGCCAATACCAGGTCCAGCCCGGCGACATCGAACTCAACGTCGGCCGCCGCACCCTCACGCTGAACGTCGCCAACAGCGGCGATCGGCCGATCCAGGTCGGCTCGCACTATCACTTTTTCGAGACCAACGACGCCCTGACCTTCGACCGCGCCGCCAGCCGTGGCATGCGCCTGAACATCCCGGCCGGCACCGCCGTGCGCTTCGAGCCAGGCCAGAGCCGCGAGGTGGAGCTGGTGGACCTGGCCGGGCATCGGCGGGTGTTCGGGTTTGCCGGGCGGGTGATGGGCGACCTGGATTGACACGCCTTTGTGGCGAGGGAGCTTGCTCCCGCTGGGGCGCGCAGCGGCCCTGTTTTTGGGGGCTGCTGCGCAGCCCAGCGGGAGCAAGCTCCCTCGCCACAGTGATCGCAAATTTCGAATATTGAATTCCAAGGCAAGCACATGAAAATTTCGAGACAAGCCTACGCCGACATGTTCGGCCCCACCGTCGGTGACAAGGTCCGCCTGGCCGACACCGAGTTGTGGATCGAAGTGGAAAAGGATTTCACCACCTACGGCGAAGAAGTGAAATTCGGCGGCGGCAAGGTGATTCGCGACGGCATGGGCCAGAGCCAGCTGCTGGCCGCCGAGGTCGTCGACACCTTGATCACCAACGCGCTGATCATCGACCACTGGGGCATCGTCAAGGCCGATGTCGGCCTCAAGGACGGGCGCATCGCGGCCATCGGCAAGGCCGGCAATCCGGACATCCAGCCTGACGTGACCATTGCCATCGGCGCCAGCACCGAAGTGATCGCTGGCGAAGGCATGATCCTCACGGCGGGCGGTATCGACACCCACATCCACTTCATCTGCCCCCAGCAGATCGAAGAAGCGCTGATGAGCGGCGTGACCACCATGATCGGCGGCGGCACGGGCCCGGCCACCGGGACCAACGCCACCACTTGCACCTCCGGGCCGTGGCACCTGGCGCGCATGCTCCAGGCCGCCGATGCGTTCCCGATGAACATCGGTTTCACCGGCAAGGGCAACGCCAGCCTGCCGGAGCCGCTGATCGAACAGGTCAAGGCCGGAGCCATCGGCCTGAAGCTCCACGAAGACTGGGGCACCACGCCCGCGGCCATCGACAACTGCCTGAGCGTGGCCGACCAGTACGATGTGCAGGTGGCGATTCACACCGACACCCTCAACGAGTCTGGCTTCGTCGAGACCACCCTCGCCGCGTTCAAGGGCCGCACCATCCACACCTACCACACCGAAGGTGCCGGTGGCGGGCATGCGCCGGACATCATCAAGGCCTGCGGTTTTCCCAACGTATTGCCCAGCTCCACCAACCCGACCCGGCCGTTCACCCGCAACACCATCGACGAACACCTGGACATGCTGATGGTCTGCCATCACCTGGACCCGAGCATCGCCGAAGACGTGGCCTTCGCCGAAAGCCGCATCCGCCGCGAAACCATCGCCGCCGAAGACATCCTCCATGACCTCGGTGCGTTCTCGATGATCAGCTCCGACAGCCAGGCCATGGGCCGCGTCGGCGAAGTCATCACGCGCACCTGGCAGACCGCCGACAAGATGAAGAAGCAACGCGGCGCCCTGCCCGGCGACGGCGAAGGCAACGACAACTTCCGCATCAAGCGCTACATCGCCAAGTACACCATCAACCCGGCGATCACCCACGGCATCAGCCATGAAGTGGGCTCCATCGAAGTGGGCAAGTGGGCCGACCTGGTGCTGTGGCGGCCGGCGTTCTTCGGCGTCAAACCAACCCTGATCCTCAAAGGCGGGGCCATCGCCGCCAGCTTGATGGGCGACGCCAACGCCTCGATCCCGACGCCGCAACCGGTGCACTACCGACCGATGTTCGCAAGCTTTGGCGGCTCGCGGCACGCCACCAGCCTGACCTTCATCAGCCAGGCCGCCGCCGAGGCGGGGCTACCGGAGCAATTGGGCTTGAAGAAGAGAATCGCCGTGGTCAAGGGCTGTCGCGATGTGCAGAAGACCGACTTGATCCACAACGACTACCTGCCGAGCATCGACGTTGATCCACAGACGTACCAGGTCAAGGCCGATGGGGTGTTGCTGTGGTGTGAACCGGCTGAGGTGCTGCCGATGGCGCAGCGGTATTTTCTGTTTTGAATCGGTGTTCGCAAAGGAAATGGCTGCTATGCCGAAGGCGGCAGCCACTAACACTTCTGCTAGTTACCAGCGTTACAAAATACGGGTAAAACGGGAGGCGTTGATTAACGTCGGCACTCAGCACAAGGGAAGGCCCGTCATGACCCGCTCTCGCCCTGATGATGTACATTCGCGCCAATCCCAAACCATTCTGCTGGCCGCGGATGACAAGCACTCCATCCTCGCTGAAGTTTCGGAGAGTCAGACCCGTTCTATCGCATATTCCGCTTACGGACAGCAGTCCACGCAACAGATGATTGCGACGAAGCTAGGCTTTAATGGTGAACTGCGGGAGGCGCGGCTGGGTTGGTATTTTTTGGGCAAGGGCTATCGCGTCTACAACCCGGTATTGATGCGCTTTCATAGCCCGGACAGTTTGAGCCCATTTGGGAAGGGTGGGTTGAATGCGTACATGTATTGCGTGGGAGATCCGGTGAATTTTTCGGATCCGACGGGGCATGTCGGGCAGGGCAGAAGGCTTGTTCTTCCATCTAGGTCCTCAGCCCCTGCACCTAGCTTAGATTCCCTTACCCGAAGTTCTAGAAGTACCACTGCTAATGTTTACACTACCGGATCTCAGCCAGTGCGCACCGAACCTACAATCATCGCGCCCCCTCCCCCTCCCCCAACCACACAGACTCAACCAACCACCAATGTTACCCAACGTGTTAGGGAAATTCCTCCGCCACCACGCCCACTAAAATCAACGCCCCGCTTTAATGACTCGGGCGGACAGGTAAGTCTCATCAGCCCCGATGAGAGATCAATGGAGTTAATCTGGGACAACGGACCCGTTAAAGATGGACGTATTCCTGTTCCCCCTCCAAGAACGTGGGGAAATAATGCCGAGCATGTGTATCACGTGAAATACGACCCTTCAGGTAACCCTATACAGATCACCAGAACTTTAAAGGTCCTGATGCCGCTGCCTGAACAGAACAGCAACATCCGAAACACAAGCTAAGTTATCAACGCTTAAATGACGGCGACCAATGGTCGCCATCGCCGATACATAGGGCTGGATTGATGTGCCGATACACCTAGTCGATCACCAACCGCCCCAACCGCTGCTTGAGCATGCGGTTTTCGCTGCGCAGTTGTTGCACTTCCTCCAGCAGGTCCAGCGCCAGGGCGACGCCTTCCCATTCCAGCTCCAGCTCGCGGCGCAACTTGGCCGCGCGGCGGGCCAGGACCAGTTCGTAGTCAGTGAAACGCCAATCCGCCGGAGCCGCGCCATGGGGTTCGAGGATGCCGTGGGCGACGATTTCGATGACGTGGACATCCTGCAACGCGGCGGCCTCGCAGAACTCCGTCAGGGTCAGTTCAATGATCGGGTTGTTCATGGTCTGCTTCTCCCAATGCGTTAACTGTCGAGTCTAGCCGTGACTGCCTTTGTGGACACAAACACCCTGTGGCGAGGGGATTTATCCCCGCTGGGCTGCAAAGCAGCCCCAAGACTCACCGCCTCGGTGTGTCAGGCTGATTGCGCTCAGCCTTTTTGGGGCTGCTTTGCAGCCCAACGGGGATAAATCCCCTCGCCACGGTTTCTTGCCTGGCCAATCAAATGAATGCCTCAGCAACCAGCAACCAGCAACCATCAGAAATTCTCCCGCGGATCGAACGCGGCTTTCTTCGCCAGTTCTGCCCACAGTGCCTTGACCGCCTCATCGTTGGCCTTGGGCATCACGGCCTTGAGCTGCACGAACAGGTAACCGCGCTCGCCGGCCTTGTTGCGCAGGCCATGGCCCTTGGCGCGCATGCGCTGGCCGTTCTGGCTGCCGGCCGGGACCTTGAGGTTGATCTTGCCGGTGAGGGTCGGCACCGCCACTTCGGTGCCCAGGGCCAATTCCCACGGGGCCAGCGGCAAGGTGATGATCAGGTCCTGGCCTTCGACGTCGAACTTGGGGTGCGGCGCGAAGCGAATGGTCAGGTACAGGTCACCATTGGCACCGCCACCGATACCCGGCGCGCCCTGGCCCTTGAGGCGGATGCGTTCGCCGTCCGTCACACCGGCCGGGATCTTCACGTTCAGGCTTTTGCTCGTGTTGCTCACATGCTGGCCGGCCGCGTTGTACTGCGGCACCTGGAAGCTGACTTTCTTCGACTCGCTCGACAGGGTCTCTTCCAGGAAGATCGGTAATTCCATTTCCACGTCTTGCCCTCGACGGCCGGCGCTGCGACCTGACTGCCCACCACCGAAACCCGACCCGCGATTGCCGAAGATCGAACTGAAGAAGTCCGAGAAGTCGCCGGTGTCCTGGCCACCGCCAAAACCGCCACGGCTTTGCCAACCCGGCGGGCCCTGGAACGGCTGACCGTGCTGGCCGTAGCGGCGCAGGTCGTCGTACTCGGCGCGCTTGTCGGCGCTTTTCAGCGCTTCATAGGCTTCGGAGACGTCCTTGAACTTGGTCTCGGCGTCTTTTTCCTTACTGACATCCGGGTGGTACTTGCGCGCCAATTTTCGATAGGCGGCCTTGATCGTGGCGTCGTCGGCCGTCGGCTCCACACCCAGAATCTTGTAATAGTCTTTGAAGTCCATTGAAGGATCACCATCCGTTATCGAATCGCACCACCACCCGCAGCATGCTCGTGATACAAGTCCTGGGGTTTGACCGATCTCAAGGTTTGTGACCGGGCGGTGCAGCAGAAGTTTATCGGCAGTCGGTGGCGGTTCTTGTGCCCGCCCTGTGGCTGCCAGGCTCATGCCAGCAAGTTTGGGGGTACAAGGGCGTCTTTCAAGGCCAACGATTGCGAATTAGCAGATAACCGGCCTTCGAATCCGGGCCGCACTGACATACACTGCGCGGCCGTTTTTTCAACTGGAACCTGAAAGACATGAAAAACGCATCCCCGGCCCGTGCCTGCGGCATCGACTTTGGCACGTCCAACTCCACTGTCGGCTGGCTGCGCCCCGGCATGGAAACGTTGATCGCGCTGGAGGACGACAAGATCACCCTGCCTTCGGTGGTCTTTTTCAATCTCGAGGAACGCCGCCCGGTGTATGGCCGCCTGGCCCTGCACGAATACCTGGAAGGCTACGAAGGCCGGCTGATGCGCTCGCTCAAGAGCCTGCTGGGCTCCAAGCTGATCAAGCACGACACCAGCGTGTTGGGCACGGCCATGCCGTTCAAGGATCTGCTGGGGCTGTTCATCGGCCAGTTGAAGAAACGCGCCGAGGCCACCGCCGGTCGGGAGTTCGAAGAAGTGGTGCTGGGTCGCCCGGTGTTTTTCGTCGACGACGATGAAATGGCCGACCAGGAAGCGGAAAACACCCTGGTGGACGTCGCCCGAGCCATCGGCTTCAAGGAGGTTTCATTCCAGTACGAGCCCATCGCCGCGGCCTTCGATTATGAATCGACCATCGAGAAAGAAGAGCTGGTGCTGATCGTCGACATCGGCGGCGGTACCTCGGACTTCTCCCTGGTGCGCCTGTCCCCCGAGCGCCGCACCCACGACAACCGCCACGCCGACATCCTTGCCACCGGTGGCGTGCACATCGGCGGGACCGATTTCGACAAGCAACTTTCGCTAGCCGGCCTGATGCCGCTGTTCGGCTACGGCAGCCGCATGAAGAGTGGCGCCTACATGCCCACCAGTCACCACATGAACCTGGCGACCTGGCACACCATCAACGCGGTGTACTCGCAAAAATCCACCCTCGCCCTGGGCAGCATGCGCTACGACATCGAAGACACCGGCGGCATCGACCGGTTGTTCAAACTGATCGAACAGCGCGCCGGGCACTGGCTGGCGATGGAAGTGGAAGAAACCAAGATCGAGCTGACCCACGCCGACCAGCGCCACGTACCGCTGGACCGGATCGAGCCAGGCCTGAGCGTGGACCTGAGCCGGGCCTTGTTCGAGTCGGCCATCGACGGCTTGCTGGAGCGAGTGCGCGGCAGCGTCACGCAGTTGCTGGGCGATGCCAACGTGCGGGTCGATCAGGTGGACACAGTGTTCTTCACCGGCGGTTCCAGCGGCATCCCGGCGCTGCGCAACAGCGTCTCGGCGATGCTGCCCCAGGCGCGGCATGTGGAAGGCAATATCTTCGGCAGCATTGGCAGCGGGTTGGCGATCGAGGCGATGAAGCGGTATGGGTGAGGAGCAGCTTCAAGCGGCAAGCGGCAAGTGAAAGCAGGTTGGCTTCTACTTGTAGCTTGCCGCTGAAAACTTGCCGCTGCTCCTAAACCATCCCCACCTGCTTCAACTCACTCTTGAGATACGCATAATAAATCGGTCCCGCCACCACCCCCGGCAGGCCGAACGCGGCTTCGAACACCAGCATCGCCATGAGCAACTCCCAGGACTTGGCGCTGATCTGCCCACCGACAATGCGGGCGTTGAGGAAGTACTCGAGCTTGTGAATCACGATCAGGTAACCCAGCGCCGCCACCGCCACCCAGATCGACAGCGACAAGCCGACAATGGTGATCAGGGTGTTGGACATCAGGTTGCCGATGACCGGTAGCAGCCCCAGCAGGAAGGTCATCACGATCAGGGTCTTGGTCAGCGGTAGCTTGATGCCGAACAACGGCAGCACCACCGCCAGGAAAATCCCGGTGAAGAAGGTGTTGAGCAGGGAAATCTTGATTTGGGCGAAGACGATGTTGCGAAACGCCTTGACCAGCAGGTTCAGGCGATCGAACAGCGCCGCGGCCAGAGGCTTGCGCTTGGTCAGGTCGGGGATGCGCTGCAGGGCAACGATGGCCCCCAGCACCATGCCGATCAGCAGCGTCACGAACATGTGGGCCGCGTCCTTGCCCACCAGTTGCAGGTCGCTCAGGTGCTTGCTCACCCAGTCACCGATCGCCACCCGGAACTCGGCGGCGCTGGCCGGCAGGTAAGCGTCGATGAACGGCGGTAATTGCCCACGGGCACGGTCGACCACGGTCATGAACTTGTCCAGGGACGCGCCCGGGTTTTCCGCTTCATGCAACAGGAAACTGAAAGCGCCGGCGAAGATCAACGTCAGCACACTGACCACCAGCGTGCCCAGCAACGCCACCGCCAACCAGCGAGCACGGCGGCCTTCGATCAGTCGCTGCAACTGCGGGGTGAGCATGTTGACCAGTTCGAACACCAGCAGCCCGGCCAGCAGGCTCGGCAACAGGCGCAGCGGCAGCACCAGCAACAGCCCACCAAAAATGATCACCCAACTGATCACCAACAACACATGACGCTGAGAAAACGTTGGCATACAGCCTCAGGACAAAACGGCGTGAAAGGATCGGCAGTCTGCCAGCCTTCCACTAGCAGCACTAGGGATTGTATCGGCCAACCTTCGTCGCAGTTCAGGGTTTTTTGCGGTGGATGTGCCGGCCCCATCGCGAGCAAGCTCGCTCCCACCCTGGACCGGGCAACACAGCCCCACCGTGGGAGCGCGCTTGCTCGCGATAGGGCTCATGGGTTCAACGCTTATTTTTTCTTCAGGCACTCACTCATGAACGCCTTGCGGGCATCGCCCTTCAATGCCTGGGTGGTGGCCGTGGCATTGCAGGTTTTCATGCGTTCCTGCGGGGTGCTCGGTGCAGCCTTGAGGCAGGTGCTCATGAACGCCTTGCGCTCGTCACCCTTGAGCGCCTTGGCGGTGGCATCGGCGTTGCAGGTGGTCATCTTGGTCTGCTGCGCCGTCTCGGCGAAGCCCTGGGAACACAGTAGCAAACCGATCATCAACAGAGGGACACGCAGCATCTTCATGGTGGTTCTCCTGGCTGCCGCACGAGGGTGCGGCGATGAGGTGCAGTGTAGACAACGCCTGTTACACCTTCCCCAGGTTGACCCTCAGGGCCTGATCTAGCGCTTGCTCGCGATGAACGATAACGCGGTCCAACAGGCTACACCCCGGCAGCCTTCAACCGCTCGGCATGCTCGACAAACAACCGGATCGGCTCGGCCCCCTTGCCCACCAACCCCAGCGATTGATTGACGATATCGAAATGGTCCAGCGGATAGTCATCGCCGATGACCGTGCCCAGGTGAGAGCTGTAGCGTCCGACCATGCCATCGCATTGCCCCGCTTCCCTGACAAAGGTGCGGGCGAATAAACGGCAAGTGCGGTTGGTGCCGTCGAACAGATTGCGCCCTCTATCGGTCTTGCCTGGCTGCAAGGTGCCGGACCACGAGTAGTAACGCACGCCATTGACCTCTTCCGGTCCATTCCCGCCCCAGGTTTGCGGCAAGCCCTGTGGATAACGTTGGTTGAACAGCGCCACCCCGGCGGTGGTCAGGGAAGCATGGGACGCCTGTATATCCACCGGTAGCTTCGGCCCGCGATAGCCGGTTTCCAGCAGGCTCATCAGGGTGTTGATCAGGCGCAGCACGGCACTGAGCACGCGCCCCTTGGCACTGTCGGCGGGGTAGTGGGCTTGCAGGTAATCCGCCAGTTCGGAGCCGTGGTTGGTGCCGGCCACCGACGTGACCGACGCCACCAGGTCCGGCCGTTTGGCCGCCGCATAGCGGGCGGTAAGGCTGCCCTGGCTGTGGCCGATCAGGTTGACTTTCTGCGCACCGGTTTGCCGCAGGATCTCCTCGATCCGCGCCAGCAATTGCTCGCCGCGCACCTCGGAAGAATGCAGCGGCGAAACCTTCACCGCCACGACCACTGCCCCGCCGCGACGCAGCGCCGAGACGATCCCATACCAGTACGAATACAACACCAGGCGTATGAACCCGAGCATGCCCGGGACCAGTACCAGCGGATAACGAGTGGCGCAGCGTTGCGACATGGCGACATCCTTGTGATCAAGAGGGGTCAGCATCGGTACTGATGATGACCAGTCTATGACATCCAGATGAATCCGTGGCGAGGGCGCTTGCTCCCGTTGGGCTGCGCAACAGCCCTTCTCAGAAGGACCGCGCCAAGGCCAGCAAACGCTCCTCGGCCTCGGCGCAGGACAACGCAAAGCTGCGCTCGGCCGACTCCTCGCCTTCTGCCGCCACCACCGTCACATCGGTAATGCCGATAAACCCCAGGACGGTGCGCAACAGCGTGTCGGCGTGGTTCATGCTCTCCAACGGGCCGCCAGGCCCGAAACCGAAATCGCCGCGACTGGTCACGATCAGCGCCTTCTTGCCCAGCAACAGCGGCTCGTAGTGCGACACGCCATTATCCAGGCTGTGGTTGAACGTCAGCCCGATGCGCACGATCTGGTCGATCCAGGCCTTCACGCCGCCGGGCACGCTGAAGTTGTGCATGGGCGCGGAGATCACCAGTCGGTCATGGGCTTGCAACTCCTCGACCAAGGCATCGCTCAGGGCCAGGTCCGCTTGCATGATCAACGGACGGGCCTGGGGCTCGGGGTAGAACGCCGCGGCGATGAACGCTTCGTTGACCGGCGCAATCACCGTCCGTCCAACTTCTCGACGGGTCAATTGCGATTGTGGATGGGCGGCCTGCCACGCCGAAACAAAAGCCTCGGCCAAGCGCCGGGAATGAGAGCGCTCGCCACGGGGACTGCCATGCACCACAAGAATATTACTCATCTGAATCTCCTTTTATGCGGCTACAATCAACACTGCTTATGCCTTGCAGCTTGAGGCTCGTTGCCGCTGACAGACAAATGAGCGTTAGTTCATCTGGATGAGTTAGTTTCATCCATTGCATTTCAGGAGAATCAGGATGTTCGCCAACCTGCCGCTCAACGCCCTGCGCGCCTTCGAGGCTGCCGCGCGGCTGCTCAGTTTCAAGGCGGCTGCGGCGGAGCTGTCGGTGACGCCTACGGCGGTCTCCCATCAGATTCGATCCCTGGAGAGCTGGCTGGGGCTGGCGCTGTTCGAACGCCTGCCACGCCAGGTACGCCTCACCGACGGCGGGCAACGCTTGTTCCACAGCCTGCACGGGGCGTTGCTGGAAGTGGCACAAAGCGTCGACACCCTGCGCCCGCAACGCAGCACCAGCCACCTGACACTGTCCACCACCGCAGCGTTTGCCGCCCTGTGGCTGGTGCCTCGCCTGGGGCGTTTTTATGCGCGTCACCCGAACATCAACGTGCGCCTGGACACCCACTGCGAAGTGATCGACCTGCACCAGGACGCCAGCGTCGACCTGGTGGTGCGCTACAGCTTGGACGCCTACCCGAACCTGTACGGCATGTGCCTGTTCGATGAAAGCTTCGGGGTTTATGGCTCGCCTGAACAGGTGGCCCTGGCGGCACGGCAGGTGCCGACGCTGATCAGCGTGCATTGGCACAACGCCAAGCTGTACGCCCACGGTTGGGATGCCTGGTGCGCCCAGGCCGGGGAAACCTGGCTTACCCGGCAGCCGTGCATGCGCGCGTACGACGAGGAGCATTACGCCTTGCAAGCGGCGATCGCCGGGCAGGGCCTGGTGCTGGCGAGTAATATCCTGGCGTCCGAAAGCATCGCCAGTGGCTTGCTGGTGGGTTATCGCCCGGACGTCCAAGTCAATGGTGCTGGCTATAGCGCCCTGTGCGTCCCGGGCCGCGAACGCCATCCCCCGGTGCGGGCGTTCTTCCAGTGGCTAGGGGAGGAAGCACGGCTGTCCGGCTATGCGCTGAAAAACTCGGTAAAACTTTTTCAGGACCGTGTCACTCAGACTTAGAGTGATCGCGCCATCAGAGCGTGACGCTCCCACCGGATCAGCCTCCAGGAGAACGAGATGAGCGACATGCACTTATCCGATGTAACGACCCTGCGCGAACGTGCACGGCAGAACGTGCAGAACGGCGCAGTGACCGAAGGTTACGGCGCCGATCGGCAGGAAGTTGTCCGCCTGCTCAACGAAGCGCTGGCCACCGAACTGGTGTGCGTGCTGCGCTATAAGCGCCACTACTTCATGGCCACCGGCCTCAAGGCCAGCGTGGCGGCCAGTGAATTCCTCGAGCACGCGAACCAGGAAGCCGAACACGCCGACAAACTCGCCGAGCGAATCGTGCAGTTGGGCGGCGAGCCGGAGTTCAACCCCGACCTGTTGACCCGCAATTCCCACGCCCAGTACGTGGCGGGCAACACCCTCAAGGAAATGGTGTACGAGGACCTGGTGGCGGAACGGATCGCCATCGACAGCTATCGGGAAATCATCCAGTACATCGGCGAAAAAGACCCGACCACCCGGCGCATCTTCGAAGACATCCTGGCCCAGGAAGAAGAGCATGCCGATGACATGGCCGATATCCTGGCCGACCTCTGATACTGATACCGCTATCGCGAGCAAGCTCGCTCCCACATGGAATCGCATCTCCCTGTGGGCGCGAGCTTGCTCGCGATGAGGCCCGTCGCCTCACCGCAAGCCTGGCTTATCGGGTGGGCTTGACCGTCACCGGCGCCTTGCCCGCCTTCATCTGCTCCAGCAGCGGTGCGCACTGGTTCGGCTCACCGCCGCTGGGCGCTACCAGCGCGAGCAAGCCGGCGGCCGGTGCAGCGATCACACCCAACGCCACCATCCCGGCGCCGCGCAGCATCAGCGGCACCGCCTTGACCCCGGCGGCGGGCTTGGCGAACGGACCCCGGACGTACAACGGCGAGCGCAGGGAAATCAGGCGCCAGCCCTTGGACTCGGGGGTGATGGTCAGGTCCAGCTGTTCATTCGCCATGTTCGCCGTGCCGTCGATGTAGATGATCGCGTTCTCGGTGTCGAACACGAACAGACGCGTGGTTGCCAGGCCCGTCTTGATGTCGAAGTCCGCCGCTGCGCAGTTGATCTTCACTTCCTTGTCGCCAAAGATTTTCCCCACCACGTAGTTGCCGACGTTCAGCCCCGCCAGCTCCATCAGCTCACGACTGATAGCGCCATCGTTGATGAGCATTTTCAGCGTGCCGTTGGAAGTGCCCAGCAACGCCGCCACCGAATTGCCGCGCCCGGTGATATCGGCATCGCCGTTCAATTCGCCGAAACTGGTTTTCATCGGCTCAAAACCCGGGAACAGCTGCTTGAGTTTGAAGCCGCGCGCCGTCAACTTCGCCTGGCCTTCAAGGGGCTGGGCATGGCCATTGAGGCGGATCTGCGCATCGAGGCGACCACCGGCCACACCGAAGCGCAGGGGCTCGAGGCTCAACTGCCCATCGTTGAGCACCAGATGGGTATACAGGTCGGTGAATGGCAACTGCTCGCTATGGACAATGCGCTTGCCGGTGAACTCCACATCGGCGTCCATCACGTTCCAACGCTCGGTGCGAAACTCTTCCACGGGCAAGATCTTGTCGGCTGGCTGCTTGCTGGCGCCGCCACGGGCCTTTTGCTCGGTATTGGAGTCCGCACCGATCAGCGGCGCCAGGTCGCTGAACAGCAATTGGTTGGAGACCAGCGCGCCACTGAGTTTCGGCCGGGGCTGACTGGCGACATAAGCCAGGTCGCCATGGATATCGCTGTCGCCGATCTTGCCGTTGAACGCCTCGTAGCGGAACAGCGCCCCACCCGGCTCATGCAGCTTGGCAATCAAGCGGCCATCGGTGGCGTAAGGCGGCGAATCCGGCAGGGTCACGCCGGTCAGCGGGTAGAGATGAGCCAGGCTGTTGCCGGCCAGTTTCAGGCGCAAGTCCAGGGCCCCGAGATTCATCGGGTCGGTGAGGGTGCCGGCCAGTTCGACGCGGGTCTCGGCGATCTTCGCCTGGGCCTGGAGCGGAAAGGGTCGTGAGGCATCCTGCAATGCCAGCAAACCACCGACCTTGCCGGAGCCGGCCAGGTTCTGCCCGTGATACTGCCCGTTGACCTTGAAGGCGAACGCGTAGTCCTGCGGTGTCGCGCCCTGGTCCTGAGCCTTTTTGGCGGCCTTGTCGCCAACAATGTCGCTGAACGGGATGGGTTTGCCCAACGGGTCGATCAACAGGTCGAGCCGGGTCTTGAGCGTCTGGTCGTCAAGGGTGACGTGGCCCTTGTCGAAGCCGATGGCGCCGATGTCCACCGCCCAGCTGGACGGCTCGGCGTCCGGGTCTTTCGGATCGAATTGGAAGGTCCAGTTGGCGCGTCCGTCAGCCAGACGCTGCAGGTTGGCATTGGGCTCAGTCAGGTCGATGCGCGGTATCGCCACCCGCCGGGCCAGCAAGGCCAAGGGGGACACGCGCAACTCGACACGCTTGAGCGTGACCATTTGCGGGGTTTTCGACCAGTCAGGGTTGCCCAGGCTCAAATCCTCGGCCACCACATGGGGCCAGGGCAGCCAGGCACGCCAGCCCCCTTCCTCTGGCTCACGCTGCCAGGCTACCGCCAGATTGCCGTTGATGGCGAAGGGACGATGCAACTCCTCGGAAACCTTGGCATTGAGCGTGGGCTTGATGCGGTTCCAGTCGAAGAAGGCGATGACCAGGACCAGCACGGCCAGCAGGACAACAAGGCTGGCAAAGCTCCAGGCGAGGATTTTCGAGGTGCGCGTCATGCACAAGGCTCCTGATGACAAGTCAGCGTCCGCAACCGCGACGCCGCTGGGAACACGACCTTGCAGTCGGTTCGTTATGAAGGGTTGGACTGGTAAAGCGGCCCACAGGTGCCGATGAACGGCACAAAAAAATGCAATATTCCTGACCGATCAGCCAACAAACTGTTACCGCCCTCGCACATTTACGAGGCAGTAGTGGGTACAAAATACCCACCTCGGTGCAAAACGGCACCTCGGAAACGCCCGTTCTAGAGCCTTCGCGCAGAACAATCAATTCCGTTGATTATTACCATTGTCTTTATGAACTTTTATATCGACTTATCGAGAGTAGCATTGCCCTCGTACCCACTTTATCGCCCCCCCAAGGAGCAACGATCATGAAACGCCAATTACTGATGAGCCTGTCCCTTTCACTGCTGGCCTCCACTGCCTTCGCACTGCCAGCTTCCGAACAAGCCACGCCACAGGTCAAGGACAGCCACTCTGTCTACAGCCAGACGGTTGCCGAAGGTGGCCGTGATCGCCTGGAACAAAAAGGTCTGGTTGAAGACGGTTATGACCGCACCAAGCAAAGCGAGACCTTGGCTGAAGACGGCTCTTCCCGCACCAAGCTGGGTGAGACCCTCGCCGAAGACGGCTCTTCCCGCACCAAGCTGGGTGAGACCCTCGCCGAAGGCGGTGGTGACCGCGTGATCGAACGCAACGGCACAGTGAGCTGAGCCCATGGTGGCCCAGAAAAAAGCCCGATTCCAGCAATCGGGCTTTTGACTTTTCAAACCCCTCGTTTTCCCCGCCCGCCCCCCTCTCTATCGTTCGACGTCGACAAAGCCGATTTGCTAGAGTGCGTCGCTCCCGTGAATCAGAAGCCAGCCTTGCGATGCTGCCCCGCGCCGAACAGAAACAACAGACCCGAATTGCCCTGATGGACGCAGCCCGCCGTTTGATGGAGTGTGGCCGGGGGTTCGGCAGCCTGAGCCTGCGGGAAGTCGCCCGGACAGCCGGCATCGTCCCCACCGGGTTCTACCGGCACTTCGACGACATGGACCAACTGGGCCTGGTGCTGGTCAGCGAAGTCGGCCAGACCTTCCGCGAAACCATCCGCCTGGTACGCCACAACGAATTCGTCATGGGCGGCATTATCGACGCGTCAGTGCGGATCTTTCTCGATGTGGTGCAGGCCAACCGATCGCAGTTCCTGTTCCTGGCCCGCGAGCAATATGGCGGTTCCCTGCCGGTGCGCCAGGCCATCGCCCAACTGCGCGAAGACATCAGCTCGGACCTGGCAGCCGACCTGGCCTTGATGCCCAAGTTGCAGCACCTGGACCTTGCCGCCCTGGGCGTGATGGCCGACCTCATCGTCAAGAGCGTATTCGCCACCCTGCCGGACATCATCGACCCACCCGCCCAAGCCCTCCCCGAACATCTCACGCCCCAGGCGAAGATTACCCAGCAACTGCGGTTCATCTTCATTGGCCTCAAGCATTGGCAAGGGTTGGGCAGTACCGAATAACCCGATGTACCCACTGTGGGAGCTTGCTCGCGATAGCGGAGTCTCAGCCCCCTGATTGCTCACCTGACACACCGCCTCCCGAAGAACCGCCTGGGAGATGTGGCCATCTCTGTAGGAACTGCCGACCGCTGTGACCTTTCGGGGCTTTTCCCTGCCAAACCCTCGGACATTTCCTTCAACACGCAGGGCTGCTCATGAACTAGGCAGCAATTTCGAGCGCCGCTAACCTTTGTTCGTCATCGCAAAAAACGGTGACACGGACGTGCAAGTCCGATCTAGGAACGCATTCGTTATGGCTATTCGCCGAGCATTTTTCTATGCTCGCCGACTGTTATGGCGGCTGCGCGTGGGAGACCTTCGGGTCTGCCGGGTTCCTGGACCGGTCTTGCACACCTACGTACAGCTGCCACCCATTTTTCGACGTGCAATCGGAGGGTGTCGGCTCCACTTCCAGGAATTTTCACTATGTTCAAAGCAACTCCGAATCCCCCGCAAAGCAGCCACAAATCCCGCGTCGAAGCACAGGAAGAAAAAAAGCTCGAAGACGCCGCCACCCGCGCCCTCGACTACTACCTCAAGCCCAAGCCCGCCTCACCGCCCGAACCTGACAAAAACCAACTCTTCATCGTGTCCCCCCACATCGACACCGAAACCCTGCTCGCCAACGCCTCCGAAGACCTGCTCTCCATCAGCACCATCGCCGCCGACCTGGCTGACGACGTGGACGATTCACGCCGCTGCGTCGCCCTGGCGATCAGCCGGATGGCCGATGGGGTGCAGTTGTTGGTTGAGCGGGCGTTGGATCATCTGGAAACCAAGGAGATGGCGGCGCCTGGTGCCAAGGGATAGCGCTTTGTTTTGACGCAAGCTGAGCCGACACCTTCGCGAGCAAGCCCGCTCCCACAGGTTCTTTTTGTGTCAGCCGCAAAATGGTGCACGCCATCGCGCCGCGCACCAACATGGCACGCAATCCGCCCCATCCTGAAACGCCATCCCAGCTATTTCCTACACCTCATTCGGTTGGCAAGCCCCTTGCTCTAAACACAGCACTGTTCATTGCTGGAAGCACTCCGATGCTGGTGATTCATCGCAGAATCGACACTCAACCGCGCTGGGACGCTGAGCTGCACCTGACCTTTGACGCCCGTAGCAAAAGCCGCCTGCGCTGTTTCAGTGCCGAGGGTGAAGACGTGGGGTTGTTCCTGGAACGAGGCCAACCGCCGCTGTACGACGGCGAATGCCTGCAAGCTGAAGACGGGCGCATCGTGCGCGTTTGCGCCCGCGCCGAACAATTGCTGCACGTCACCTGCGCCAACGCCTTCGAACTGACCCGCGCCGCCTACCATCTGGGCAATCGCCATGTCGCCCTGCAAGTGGGCGATGGCTGGTTGCGCCTGCTGGACGACTACGTGCTCAAGGCGATGCTCGAACAACTGGGCGCCCGCGCCGAATCCATCGAAGCCCCGTTCCAGCCGGAACACGGCGCCTATGGCGGCGGTCACCATCACTCCCGGCACGGCGACGAAGATTTCAACTACGCGCCGCGCCTGCATCAGTTCGGCGTGCGCACATGAACCCGGCCTGGGCGCTGCTGCGTCTGGCCAGCCCGCAACTGCCGATTGGTGGCTACAGCTATTCCCAGGGGCTGGAGATGGCGGTGGACAACGGCCAGGTGAAAAACCCTGACGACGCCCGTCGCTGGATCAGCGATCAATTGCTGCTGAACCTGGCACGCTTCGAAGCGCCCTTGCTACTGGCGCACTGCACCGCAGCCGCCGCTGACGATTGGGACGCGCTGCTGCAACGTTGCGAAGAACACCGCGCCAGCCGGGAAACCCGCGAGCTGTATCAGGAGAGCCGGCAGATGGGCTACTCGTTGCAGCAATTGCTCGCGGGCCTGCCGGAACTCGACCGCGCCGCGCGAGACTTTCTCGAACAGCGCAGCGAGCCGCACCTGGCCTTGTGCTGGGCCCTGGCCGCCCGCGCCTGGCAGATAGCCCCCCAGGACGCCCTCGCCGCCTGGCTGTGGAGCTGGCTGGAAAACCAACTGGCGGTGCTGATGAAAACCCTGCCCCTGGGCCAGCAAGCGGCCCAGCGCCTGACCAGCGAGCTGCTGCCGCTGCTGCAACAGGCCCAGCGCGACGCCTCGAACATCGACCCCGATCATTACGGCAGCGCCGCATTTGGCCTGTCCCTGGCGTGCATGGCCCATGAGCGCCAGTACAGCCGTCTGTTCCGTTCCTAGGAGACACTCATGAATACACAACCTCTGCGCGTCGGTATCGGCGGCCCGGTAGGTTCCGGCAAGACCGCCCTGACCCTGGCCCTGTGCCTGGCTCTACGTGAACGCTACAACCTGGCGGTGGTCACCAACGACATCTACACCCGCGAAGACGCCGACTTCCTGGTGCGCAACGAGGCCCTGGCGCCGGAGCGGATCATCGGCGTGGAAACCGGCGGTTGCCCGCACACGGCGATTCGCGAAGACGCGTCGATCAACCTGGAGGCGGTGGACCAGTTGAACCGGCGCTTCCCGGGCCTGGACCTGATCCTGGTTGAGTCGGGCGGCGACAACCTGTCGGCGACCTTCAGCCCGGAATTGTCGGACCTGACCATCTATGTGATCGACGTCTCGGCCGGTGACAAGCTGCCGCGCAAGGGCGGGCCGGGCATCTGCAAATCAGACCTGCTGGTGATCAATAAAATCGACCTGGCACCGCTGGTGGGTGCGTCCCTGGAAATGATGGACAGCGACACCCGGCGGATGCGCAACGGCAAGCCCTTCGTGTTCAGCAATCAGAAGACCGGCCAGGGCCTGGACGACATCATTGCCTTCATCGAGCGCCAGGGTCTGCTGACCGCCGCCTGATCTTTCCGACTGACCACAAGGAAGCTTATCCATGAACTTCAAACGCATCCTCGGCGCCCTTGCCCTGCTGCTGACCCCAGCCTTGGCCTTCGCCCATCCCGGCCATGGCGACAATGGCCTGATCGCCGGCCTCGGCCACCCCATCGGTGGGCTCGACCATTTGCTGGCGATGCTGGCGGTGGGCTTGTGGGCCGCGCAACAACAAGGCGCCGCGCGCTGGGCGCTGCCCTGCACTTTCGTCGGTACA
Source organism: Pseudomonas sp. NFACC05-1 (assembly GCF_900100135.1). Lineage (NCBI taxonomy): Bacteria > Pseudomonadati > Pseudomonadota > Gammaproteobacteria > Pseudomonadales > Pseudomonadaceae > Pseudomonas > Pseudomonas sp. NFACC05-1. Next base: position 122,341 of record NZ_FMTR01000012.1, read on the forward strand.
ATGCTGCTCGGTGGCCTGCTGGGCTTTGAAGGCCTGGATCTGCCAGCGCTGGAAAGCGGGATCGCCGCCTCGGTGCTCGCCCTGGGCCTGGCGGTGGCACTGGCGGTGCGTCCACCATTGAGCCTGGCAGTCGGTGCGACGGCACTGTTCGCGCTGTTTCATGGCGTGGCCCATGGCTTGGAACTGCCGGACATGTCGAGCCCGTGGGCCTATGCGGTGGGCTTCGTCGCAGCGACGGCGGCGTTGCATGGCGCCGGGTTTGCCCTGGTGCGGGTGTTGCCGCGAGCGGCGGCGCCGTTGGTTCGATTGGCTGGGGCGGCTTCGGCGGCGACTGGGGTTTGGTTGCTGGCGGGCTGATTCTTTAGCGCCCGCCAGGCCGTCATCGCCAGCAAGCTCGCTCCCACAGCTTGATCGGGCTCCACACTTTGATCGGTGTACACCGGCCCCTGTGGGAGCGAGCTTGCTCGCGATGACGGACTTACAAGCACCATCTCTCTGGAGTCGGTCACTCTGCTACCATGTCGCGCAATCGCCCCCAGCCGTGACGACCTCCGCCGATGCCTGATGCTTCCCGCCCCGCTCCCCAGCCTGAATTGACCGCCCTGTTCGCAACGGTGCGTCAGCATTTTCACGACGTGATCGTGCCGATGTGGCAAGGCCCGGGCTGGAATGCCGAACTGGCGTTGCCCTATGAATCCCTTGATGCCGAGCATGTGCCGCTGCCACCCCAGCGCTACCGCGCCATGGCCTGTGCGCGGCAGTTGTATGTGTTCGCCAATCTGATCGGCGAAGTGCCCCAGGCCGAGGAGCGGGCCAGTGCACTGTTCCGCTCGCTGCAGCGTCATTTCCACGATGCCGAGCATGGCGGCTGGTTCTACAGCATCGACCCGCAAGGCGCGCCGCTGGACACCGGCAAAGACCTCTACACCCACGCCTTTATCCTGTTCGCCTGCGCCCATTACTGGGGCAAGGTCCGCGAACCGCTGGTGGAGTCGGTACTCAACGCGTGCCTGGAGGTCATTGCCCGGCGCTTTGCCAGCGCAGACGGCCTCTACGAAGCCAGCCTAAAGCGCGACTGGTCAACGACCGGATCCGGCCCGTTGCAAAACCCCTTGATGCATCTGGCCGAAGCGTTCCTCGCGACCTTGTCGGTCCGCGAAGACGCCAACGTCCGCCAGGCACTGCTGAGCCTTTGCGACGGGATGTCCAAGCATTTCATCGAGCCGCAGCAACGCGTGATGATGGAGAAGCCGCTCAGAGCTGTGGATAACTGGTTCGAACCGGGGCATCAGTTCGAATGGTATTTCCTGCTGGCTTCGTCACCCCTGCTGCGTGACGGCAAGCTGCACGCGGCCCTGGAGCACAGCTTCGGCCATACCGAACAACGCGGCGTCGCCCCGGACTCCGGCGCTGTGTGTGCAACGCTGGCCTTGGGATCCCAGGCAGGCCCGCGCGATGCCACCCAACGCATCTGGGCCCAGGCGGAATACTTGCGGGCCCTCACCTTGCGCCCGGGCAGCCAGGGGCTGCTGCTGCGTCAATTGCGCGCGCTGCAGCAGCATTTTCTGCATGCCAAGGGCTGGAACGAATGCCTGGACGCCGACGGCATCGTCAGCCGCCGGGACATGCCGTCCACTACGCCGTATCACCTGCTGACCTGCTATCGCGGGCTGGCCGACTACCTGGCATAACGCTGCTGTGGCTGCTGTGGCTGCTGTGACTCCTGTAGCTTTTGTGGCGAGGGAGCTTGCTCCCGCTGGGCTGCGTAGCGGCCCCAAAAGCTGGCGGCTGCTTCGCAGCCGAACGGGAGCAAGCTCCCTCGCCACAGATGTCCACCATCAAGTCTTGTTGCGCTCAATGGCAAACCCGGCCCAGGTCTGGCTCACCGGCATCAGCTCCAGGCTGTTGATGTTGATATGCGCTGGCGCATTGAGCACCCAGAAAATCGTATCGGCGATGTCCTGTGGCTGGATCGGCTCCGCGCCGGCGTAGGTCGCGTTGTAGCGTTCCTGGTCGCCACCGAAGCGCACCAGGGAGAACTCGCTCTCGCACAGGCCCGGCTCAATATTGCTCACCCGCACGCCCGTGCCTTGCAGGTCGCAACGCAGGTTCAGGGAGAACTGTTTGACGAACGCCTTGCTCGCGCCATACACATGGCTGCCCGGGTACGGGTAGTTGCCGGCGATGGAACCCAGGTTGACGATCCCGGCCCCACGACCGTGGGCGATCAGGCGCGGCAACAACAGGCGAGTACTGTAGATCAGCCCTTTCACATTGGTGTCGACCATGGTGTCCCAGTCATCAAGGTCGCACTTGGGTGCAGGGTCAACGCCCAGGGCCAGTCCGGCGTTGTTGATCAGCCCGCGCAATTTGGCGAAGGATGGCGGCAGGTTGGCGATGGCCTCTTCCATGGCCTTGCGATCACGCACATCCAATACCAGGCCATGGACTTCAGTCTGCTTCGACAGCTCGGCACAGAGGGCATTGAGGCGTTCTTCACGACGACCGGTCAGCACCAGTTTCCAACCGGCCTCGGCAAAACGACGGGCACAGGCTTCACCAAAACCGGACGTCGCGCCGGTAATAAACAGGGTGTCAGACATCGTGTTCTCCTTGTTTGAACTTCAACAGCCATTGAATGGAAATCGGCCCACAGCATGCCCGCCCTGGCACGGTAGGGGCAAGGCTTGCACACGGCTTTTGCCCAACGACTGCTCATAAAACAACCAATCAATGCCAGGCCTTGTCGAACAAGGGCCGCAGCCGGTTGCCCGCATCTTATCCACAGGCACGTCCACAGTAATCGGGGGCAAGTGCAAAACCCGCAAGCCGCTGTGCATAAGGCTTTGCGGGGTGTTTGGAAATTTTTTTCGCTTGACCCTGCAAGTGAGGTTGTGCAGCGCAAGTTATCTGCTATAAGCCAATGCGAGATGGGCGATGGCTCCAAGCCAGTAACGACGCTGCTCAGCGCCGTCTTTCCAGAGTTTAACCACAGACTTATCCACAGGCTTGTCCAGCGACTTTCAAGCCCATTGCAGCGGTCACAAAAGTGTTGACAACAGCCATTCCCGCTTGACTGAAAACGCCTGATCAAAAAACGATCACAGCCCTGCAAGCCACGTATTCAAAGGCTTTCAGCCAGCTACTCCCACGTTACCCACAGCCAGTTCCACAGCAAACGGGGACAAGTCAAAACCGTGGCAAAACAACTATTTGCGGCGACTTTATGTCGCGGCTTCGCAAGGGCTAAGGATTGTTGTCCACAATTCTCCCAAGCGACCAAAGCCCGCTCCCACAGGGAATGAGTGGTGTATTCGAGGAATAAAAAAACCGGCGATCACTCGCCGGTTTTTTCATTGCAACAACCGCCTCAATGACCGCCCAGGTACGCGTTACGCACCTCTTCGTTGGCGAGCAATTCCTTGCCGGTGCCGGTCAGGCGAATTTCACCGTTGACCATCACATAGGCCCGGTCCGACAGCTTGAGGGCGTGGTTGGCGTTCTGCTCCACCAGGAAGATGGTCATCCCCGTGGATGCCAGCTCACGCAGGGTGGCGAAGATCTGCTTCACCACAATGGGTGCCAGCCCCAGGCTCGGCTCATCGAGCAGCAACAACTTTGGCCGGCTCATCAATGCCCGGGCGATGGCGAGCATTTGCTGCTCGCCGCCGGACATGGTCATGGCCCGCTGGTTGCGCCGCTCCTTGAGTCGCGGGAACAGCTCGAACATGCGTTGCATGTCTTCGCTGGCGTATTTGTCACCAATAGGAATGGTACCCATCAGCAGGTTTTCCTCGACGGTCATGTCGGGGAATACCCGCCGCCCTTCCGGCGACTGCGCGATGCCGTTGGACGCGATGTAGTGGGACGACTTGTGGGTGATGTCCACGCCTTGGTAAATGATCTGCCCACCGGCGGCACGCGGCTGGCCGAAGATCGACATCAAAAGCGTGGACTTGCCGGCCCCGTTGGAGCCGATCAGGCTCACGGTCTCGCCTTCGCCAATGTGCATCGAGACTTTCTTCAGGGCCTGGATCGGCCCGTAGAACACGTCCAATTCCTTGAGTTCGAGGATAGGTCCACTCATACCAGCTCCTCTTCGTCGGCACCCAGGTAGGCCGCGATCACCTTCGGATCGTTGCGAATCGCCTCGGGACCGCCCTCGGCGATCACGTTGCCGTGGTCCAGCACCACGATGTGATCGGAAATGCTCATTACCATGCCCATGTCGTGTTCGATCAGTACCACGGTCAGATCATGCTCGTCGCGCAGCAGCCGGATCATCGCGCTCAGCGCTTCGGTTTCCTGAGGGTTGAGGCCGGCGGCCGGTTCGTCGAGGCAGATGATCTGCGGGCGTGTGCACATGGCCCGGGCGATTTCCAGGCGCCGTTGCTGACCGTAGGAAAGCTCGCCCGCCAGACGGTTGGCGCAATCCACCAGGTCCACCACTTCCAGCCAATAGAACGCATGATCCAAGGCGTCGCTTTCGGCCTTGCGGTAGCCCTTGGTGTTGAGGATACCCGCCACCATGCTGCGGTTGACCCACATGTGCTGGGCCACCAGCAGGTTTTCCAGCACCGACATTTCCTTGAACAGGCGAATGTTCTGGAAAGTACGCGCCAGGCCGGCGCGGTTCACCAAGTGGGTGCCGCCGAACATCTTGTAGTACAGCCGGCTGGCGAAGGACTTCGGCGACACGAAATCAGTCGGGCGAAACGCCTCGCCCAACAGCTTGATGACGTTGGTTTGCTCGCCACGCACATTGAGCTCGATCTTGCCGCCCGAAGCCTTGTAGAAACCGGTCAGGCAGTTGAACACCGTGGTTTTGCCCGCGCCATTGGGACCGATCAGGGCAAAGATCGAGTTGCGTTTGACTTGCAGGCTGACATCGCTGAGGGCCTTGATGCCACCGAACTGCATCATCAGGTTTTCAACTTTGAGTACGACTTCGCTCATGGCGCAACCCCCTTGCGCGGCGTCACGCCGGTTCGGCTGATACGGATCAGGCCGCGAGGACGCCAGATCATCATCAACACCATCAGTACGCCGAACAGCAACACCCGGTATTCGGAGAAGCTGCGCAGCAGCTCCGGTGCCACGGTGAGCACGAATGCCGCGATCACCACGCCGACCGTCGAGCCCATGCCACCGAGCACCACGATGGCCAGGATCAGCGCCGATTCGAAGAAGGTGAACGAAGACGGGTTGACGAAGCCTTGGTAACTGGCAAAGAACACCCCGGCCAGGCCAGCCGTGGACGCACCGATAGTGAACGCCGAGAGCTTGACCAGCACATGGTTAAGGCCCATGGAGCGGCAGGCGATTTCATCCTCGCGCAGGGCTTCCCAGGCACGACCGACCGGCATGCGGGTCAGGCGATGCTTGACGTAGAGCACCAGCAGTACGGTGATGAACAGCACGATGTAGATGAACAGGAATTTGATGTTGGGGTTGTAGTCGATGCCGAAGAACTCATGGAACGGCACCCCGCCATCCTTCGCCCGCCTGCCGAATTCCAGGCCCAGGAAAGTCGGTGAAGGCACCGGCATGCCATTGGGCCCACCGGTGAACGACAGCCAGTTGTTGAGCACCAGGCGAATGATCTCGCCAAAGCCCAGGGTCACGATGGCCAGGTAGTCACCGTGCATTCGCAACACCGGGAATCCCAATATGCACCCCGCCATCGCCGCCGCGATGGCCGCCAGCGGCAGCACCGTCCAGAAGCCCAGCCCCAGGTATTGGTAGCCCAGCGCCAGGCCATAGGCGCCGATGGCGTAGAACGCCACATAGCCGAGGTCGAGCAGACCCGCCAGGCCGACCACGATGTTCAGGCCCAGGCCCAACAGCACATAGATCAGCCCGAGGATGACCACCGTGAGCACGTATTTGTTGGCGAAGAACGGAAACACGATGGCAATCACGATCAACGCCGGGATGATCCAGCGCAGGCGCGACTTGTAGTCCGGCGGCAGCACGTGCACGCCGGAGCCGGTGCTCTCGAAACCCTGGAGAATCTTCAGTCCCTTGGGGGTTTGCAGGAACAGGCTCAAGGCAAAGCGCCCGATCATCACGATCGCCACCAGCCAGCCGACGCGGGCCGGTTGCAAGTTGAAGCTGTAGCCGTCGAGCACCACGCCGACGATCGGCCCGAACACGATCAGCGAGATCAGGCCGGCCAGGATCGCGTCGATGACGCTCTGTTTGATATCAAGCGGTTTATTGGCAGCAGACATACTTATACCTTCGCCACGAGTGGGCGACCCAACAGGCCTTGGGGACGGAAAATCAGAATCAGCACCAGCAGCGAGAAACTGAACACATCTTTGTAGTCGGAGTTGATCAGACCGGAGAACAGCGACTCGGAAATCCCGAGGATGATCCCGCCGAGCATGGCCCCAGGCAGGGAGCCGATGCCGCCGAGTACCGCCGCGGTGAACGCCTTGATGCCGATGATGAAGCCGGCATAGAAGTCGAATGTGCCGTAGTTCATGGTGATCAGCACGCCGGCCAGGGCTGCCATGGCCGCACCGATGATGAAGACGTAGGAGATCACCCGGTCGGTGTTGATCCCCAGGATCGAGGCCATCTTGCGGTCTTGCTGGGTGGCGCGGCACATGCGCCCGAGCTTGGTGTACTTGATGATGTAGGTCAGCACCGCCATCCCGGCGAATGCGGCGATCAGGATGAAGATCTTGGTGTAGGTGAGCTGGACGAAACCGCTGCCGATGTCGAGGCGCATGGCGCCTTCAAGCAGCGTCGGGACACCCTGTTGACGGGCACCCTGGCTGATCTGTGCGTAGTTCTGCAGGATCAGCGAAATACCGATGGCACTGATCAGCGGTGCCAGCCGGGTCGAGTTGCGCAGGGGTTTATAGGCGACGCGTTCGATGACCCAGCCGTATACCCCGGTGACCACCACCGTGAACACGAGCGTGCCAAGGATCATGAGTGGAAAGGATTCGATACCGAAGTAAGCCAGCAGAGCCAGACTGATTGCCGCGAGGTAAGCGGAAATCATGTAAACCTCGCCGTGGGCGAAGTTGATCATGCCGATGATGCCGTAGACCATTGTGTAGCCGATGGCGATCAGACCATAGACCGACCCGAGGGTCAGGCCATTGATCAGTTGCTGCAGGAAAATACCATCCATAACGCAATCTCACGCAGTGAGAACCTGCACACCTTTGGGTGCGCGGTTCTTCTAAGGAAAATACAGATTAACGTCGGAGCAATGTCAGGCACGACCTGCACGCGCCCTTTGGAAACCGGGGTTTGCCCGGCCCCCAAAGGAGGCGTTGACGGTCGCGTCAGCCCTTACTTCTGTTTTTCCAGCTGGTGGTATTTGCCGTCCTTGTCCCACTGATAGACCACGTAGTCGGAGACTTTCAAGTCGCCCTTGGTATCCCATTCCTTCTTGCCCATCACGGTCTGGACGGGGTTGGCCTTGAGCCACTTGGCCGCGTCTTCGCCCTTATTGGACTTGGCGCCATTGAAACCGGCGGCCAGGGCCTGGACCGAAGCGTAGGCGTACAGGGTGTAGCCTTCAGGCTCGGTGCCGTTCTTGCGGAACTCTTCAACCACGGCCTTGCTGTCTGGCAGCAGGCGCGGGTCGGCGCCAAAGGTCATGTACACACCATCGACGTATTGCGCGCCGCCGGCGGTGGTGACCAGTTCGTCGGTCACGATGCCATCGTCGGACATGAACTTCACGTCCTTGAGCCCTTGCTCACGCAACTGGCGAACCAACGGGCCGGCTTCCGGGTGCAGGCCACCGAAATAGACCACGTCGGCACCGGCCGCACGGATCTTGGTGACCACGGCGCTGAAGTCTTTCTCGCCGCGGGTCAGGCCTTCGTACAGCACTTCCTTCACGCCGCGCTTGGCCAGTTGTGCCTTGGTGGCATCCGCCAGGCCTTGGCCGTAGGTGTCCTTGTCGTGCAGCACGGCCACTTTCTTGCCCTTGAGCACGTCGACGATGTAGTCACCTGCCACGATGCCCTGCTGGTCGTCACGACCGCACATGCGGAACATGGCGCTCAGGCCGCGCTCGGTGACCTGGGGGTTGGTGGAGCCCGGGGTGATGGCGATGATGCCAGCTTCGTCGTAGACCTCGGAGGCCGGGATGGTGTTGGACGAGCAGAAGTGCCCGACCACGCCGATCACCTTGTCCTGGTCGACCAGGCGGTTGGCCACGGCCACGGCCTGCTTGGGTTCGCAGGCGTCGTCGCCCGCGACCAGTACGATTTTCTCGCCGTTGACGCCGCCAGCCTTGTTGATGGCATCGGCTGCCGCCTGGGCACCCTTCATGTACTGCTCGCCAAATGCAGCGTTGGCGCCGGTCATCGGCCCCGCCACACCAAATTTCACATCAGCTTGAGCAAACGCAGAAACACCCAGCGCAGCTGCCACTGCGAGGGCCAGGAAACCTTTCTTGTAAAACGTCTGGGACATGAGGTGGTGCTCCAAGGTTTTTTTTAGTTGGCACTGCGACTTCATTTCACTGAAAAGCTCAGAGCAAGGGCCGTGCCATCGGTTTTTTATTCTGAAAAAAGTCGCTGCTTTATTGTTATTTCGACTGTTTCGAGCCCTTTTTCATAGGGCGTGCAACCGTCTAAACCGCACGAGGTGCAACCTTTTATTTAAATGAGTGAAACCCTCTGTGAGCCATCATTGCAACCATCGCACGAAACAGCGTGCAACCGCTGTGTAACAACCCACGTCACCGAACTGCACACTGTCGGTGCACGATTGCTACAACCCGCACCATAACAGGCTAGACGCTACGCCGGAAAACGCGGCTTCCAGCAACAATTTTCAACACTCAAATGACGATCCGCAGGCACTGGCCCGCGTGATACAGCGAAAAGCCCGCTTCATACAGGCAACTGCGCAACCCCACCCCGGCCAATGGCTGCATGGGGGCGAACGGGATCGGCAGGGCCTGGGCGTTACCGTGACACAGGTAATCGGCGAACGCCTTGCCGACCACCGTGCCGGTGGTCACGCCCCGACCGTTGTAGCCGGTAACGGCCACCAGCCCGGGAGCCGGTTCGAACAGGCGCATCAAGTGATCGGGGGTAAAAGCAATGCAACCGGTCCAGGTGCACTCCCACTCCACCGACTTGAGGTAAGGAAAATAGTGCTGCTGCACCCGATCGGCCCAAGCCTTGAGGAACCAGGTCGGCTTGCGGTTGCCGTTGCCCAGGCTGCCCAGCAGCAAACGGCCGTCCTTGTCCCGGCGGATGCTGCTCAACACCTGGCGGGTATCCCACGAGCCCTGCCCGCCCGGCAGAATGCGTCGGGCGGCCTCGTCGGTCAGCGGGACCGAGGCGACCTGATAGTAATAACCGGGGAAGAAATTGCGCCGCAGCTCGGTCCAGTCGCCCTCGGTGTAGGCGTTGGAGGCGATCACCACCTGCTCGGCCAGCACCGCCCCCTGGGCAGTCTGCACCGACCAGCGCTGGCCTTGGCGTTCCAGGTGCGTCACCGGCGAGTGGTCGAACAACTGACCGCCAAGGTCGGTGGCCGCCTTGGCCAACCCGCTGGTGTAGGCCATCGGGTTGAGCGTGCCGGCGCGATGGTCGAGCAGCGCCGCGGCGATTTTCGACGTGCCGGTGGCATCGACACAGGCCTGGCCGGTGAGCAACTCCACCGGGGCACCGCGGCGCTTCCATTGCTCTTCACGACTGCGCAGGTCGGCCTCGCCCCGGGCGTTATGGGCCATGTGCAAGGTGCCTTCGCGGCGCAGTTGGCAATCGATGTTGTATTTGTCGATGAGGCTGAACACCAGGGCCGGTGCGGCCCCCAGCATGCGGTTGAGCTGGCTGCCCACCGCCTCGCCGAACCCGGCCTCGATGTCATCCGGCGGGATCCATAGGCCGGCGTTGACCAACCCGACGTTACGCCCCGATCCGCCGTGCCCGGCCCGATGGGCTTCCAGCACAACCACGCGCTTGCCTTGTTCGAGCAAATGCACCGCCGCCGATAACCCGGTAAAACCCGCGCCGATCACGCAGACGTCGGCCGTGACTTCACCGGTGAGCCCGCTGTTTTCAGGCCTTTGCGGCGTCAGTTTTTCCCATAGACATTCTTCGCGTAACGGCATTGCCAGCTCCTGGTCAGGAGCAGCTGCGAGCTTCAAGCCTCAAGCTGCAAGCAGGGGTCGCTTGCAGCTTGGAGCTTGCGGCTTGAAGCTGCTTAATCAAAGGTAATTCCCTGCGCCAACGGCAACTCCAGCGAATAGTTCACGGTGTTGGTCTGGCGGCGCATGTAGCCGCGCCAGGCATCGGAGCCGGATTCGCGACCGCCGCCGGTTTCTTTTTCGCCACCGAATGCACCGCCGATCTCGGCGCCACTCGGGCCGATGTTGACGTTGGCGATGCCGCAGTCACTGCCCACGGCCGACATGAACTGTTCGGCTTCACGCACGTCGGTGGTAAAGATGCAGGACGACAGGCCCTGGGGCACGGCATTGTTCAGGTGCAAGGCCTCGGCAAAGTCCTTGTAGCCAACCACATACAGGATCGGCGCGAAGGTTTCGTGGCGCACGACGTCGCTCTGCTCCGGCATCTCGACGATGGCCGGCGAGACGTAATAGGCATTCGGGAACTGGTCTTCGAGCTGGCGCTTGCCCCCAAACACGCGCCCGCCTTCGCTCAGGGCCTGCTCCAAGGCGTCCTGCATGTTGTCAAAGCTGTGCTTGTCGATCAGCGGCCCCACCAGGTTGCCTTCCAGCGGATGGCCGATGCGCACTTTCGAATAGGCGGCCTTGAGGCGGGTGACGATTTCTTCCTTCACCGACTCATGGGCGATCAGCCGACGCAGGGTGGTGCAACGCTGGCCGGCGGTGCCGACGGCGCTGAACAGGATGGCGCGTACGGCCATGTCCAGGTCGGCACTCGGTGCCAGGATCATGGCGTTGTTGCCGCCCAGCTCCAGTATGCTGCGGGCGAAACGCGCGGCAACTTTCGGTGCCACTTCACGGCCCATGCGGGTGCTGCCGGTGGCGCTGATCAAGGCCACGCGCGGGTCATCCACCAGCGCTTCACCGGCATCACGACCGCCGATGATCACCTGGCTCAGGTATGGGGGGGCGTCACTGAAGTTCTTCAACACGCGCTCGAACAGCGCCTGGCACGCCAGGGCGGTGAGCGGGGTCTTTTCCGACGGCTTCCAGATCACCGCGTTGCCGCACACCAGGGCCAGCGTGGTGTTCCAGGCCCAGACCGCCACCGGGAAATTGAAGGCACTGATCACCCCGACCACGCCCAGCGGATGCCAGGACTCACGCATGTGGTGGCCCGGACGCTCGGAGGCGATGGTCAGGCCGTACAGCTGGCGGGACAGGCCGACGGCGAAGTCGCAGATGTCGATCATCTCTTGCACTTCACCCAGGCCTTCCTGGGTGATTTTGCCGGCTTCCCACGACACCAGCTCGCCAAGGTCGGCCTTGTATTCACGCAGCAGGTCGCCAAATTGACGCACCAGCTCGCCGCGACGCGGGGCCGGCACCTGGCGCCACAGGTCGAAGGCGTGTTCGGCACGGCTGACCTGCTGCTCGACCTCAGCCGCGCCTTCCCAGTTCACAGCGCCGATACGGCTGCCATCAATGGGCGAATGCACCGGTTGTGTGCCGTTCTGGTACAAGGCCGAGTCGACGCCCAAGCGATCAAGCAATGCAGCAACCATGGAAAATTTCCTCACACGAAAAACAAAGGATTGGCAGCCGGACGAATGCGACTGATCAGACCTGTAGTTGTAGCTGGCCTGAGTCTTGCCAACAAACGACCTTTAAGCGAGATATCATTCCGTTTATTCATGCTGGCCATGACCGGATAAGCAGAGCGACAAGAAATAAGGCCTCATATGCTCAATAAACGCTATTTGCCGTCGATCACGGCGCTGCAATGCTTCGAAGCGGTGACCCGCCACTTGAGCTTCACCCGTGCCGCCGAAGAGCTGAATCTGACCCAGAGCGCCGTCAGCAAACAGGTCGCGCAACTGGAGGAACTGCTGCAGCACTTGCTGTTCCGACGCGTGCGCCGACGCTTGCAGCTGACGCCTGCCGGTGATTTGTACCTGGGGGAGGTGCGAAAAATCCTCACGCAGGTGGAGATGTCTACCCATTACCTGCGCTCCTACGGCGGCGACACCGAAGTTCTGCGCGTTTCCACGCCTCCGACCTTCGGCGCTCGCTGGTTGGTCCCACGCTTGAAGGGCTGGCGATTGCGCCATCCAAAGATTCACCTGGACCTGTGCAGCGAGCAGGAGGCCGACGACTTGCTGCAAGGGCGCAGCGACCTGGCGTTCTATTTCGGCCAAGGCTCGCGCCCCGGCACCGAATCCCTGAAGCTGTTTGGCGAAGAACTGGTGCCCGTCTGCGCGCCCGGCAGCCTGCCTGACCAGCCCTTCACCGACCCGACCCAACTGGCCGAGCTGGTGCTGCTGCAAAACGCCTCGCGGCCCCAGGCCTGGCACGACTGGTTCGACCACCAGGGCTACCACACCGAACATAGCTATCACGGGCCGCGTTTCGAAACTTTCTATATGTGCATCCGCGCCGCCCAGGTCGGCTGCGGCGTCGCCCTGTTGCCGCGGTTTCTGGTGGAAGAAGAACTGGCCGACGGTAAACTGGTCATCCCCTGGCAACACGCGATGCCCAGCACCAACGCCTATTACCTGGCCTATCCGGAACATTCGGCGGAAGTGCCCAAGGTGCGGTTTTTTGTGGAGTGGATGTTGGAGCAGATCGAGAGCCCGGGTACGCCGCAGTAGCCATTGGCTTTGACCCTGTGGCGAGGGAGCTTGCTCCCGCTGGGCTGCGAAGCGGCCCCAAAAACGTGCGGGCGCTGCGCACCCGAGCGGGAGCAAGCTCCCTCGCCACAAAGGCCTGTGAACACTAAAAAATCACTGGCAATACCCACCCAGGTTATGCGCCACTAACCCCCTCATCCCAAACCGCTGCACCCCGCTGCCCGCCGCAGCGGCCTGTCTGGAGAACCCTATGAGCGAGAGCGTATTTGCCGATCGTATCGTGCAGAACCTGCTCGACACCGACTTCTACAAACTGACGATGATGCAGGCGGTGTTGCACAACTACCCCAACGTCGAAGTCGAATGGGAATTTCGCTGCCGCAACAGCGAAGATCTGCGCCCGTACCTGGCGGAGATCCGCTTTCAGATCGAGCGCCTGGCCGAGTTGAGCCTGAGCGCCGACCAGTTGGGTTTCCTGGAGCGCATCAGTTTTCTGAAGCCGGACTTCCTGCGTTTCCTGGGCCTGTTTCGCTTCAACCTGCGCTACGTGCACACCGGTATCGAAAACGGCGAGCTGTTCATCCGCCTGCGCGGGCCGTGGCTGCACGTCATTCTGTTCGAAGTGCCGCTACTGGCCATCGTCAGCGAGGTGCGCAATCGTTATCGCTATCGTGAAATCGTCCTGGAACAGGCGCGGGAACAGCTTTATCGCAAGTTCGACTGGCTGAGCGCCAACGCCAGCGCCGAAGAACTGTCCGAACTGCAAGTCGCGGACTTCGGCACCCGTCGTCGTTTTTCCTTCCGTGTCCAGGAAGAAGTGGTCAACGTGCTCAAGCATGACTTCCCCGGGCGCTTCGTCGGCACCAGTAACGTGCACCTGTCCCGGGAACTGGACATGAAGCCCCTGGGCACCATGGCCCACGAGTGGATCATGGCCCACCAGCAATTGGGCCCGCGGCTGATCGACAGCCAGATCGCCGCCCTCGATTGCTGGGTGCGCGAGTACCGAGGCCTGCTGGGGATCGCCCTGACCGATTGCATCACAATGGACGCCTTCCTCAAGGATTTCGATCTGTTCTTCGCCAAGCTGTTCGACGGTTTGCGCCATGACTCGGGCGACCCGGTGATCTGGGCCGAAAAAGCCATTGCCCACTATCACAAGCTCGGCATCGATCCGATGAGCAAAACCCTGGTGTTCTCCGATAGCCTGACATTGCCCAAATGCCTGGAGATTTTTCGAGCATTGCGTGGTCGCATTAATGTCAGCTTCGGTATTGGCACCAACCTGACGTGTGACATTCCAGGTGTAGAGCCGATGAGCATCGTGCTTAAAATGATCAGCTGTGACGGGCAACCCGTGGCCAAGATTTCAGACGAGCCCGGCAAGACCCACTGCAAAGACCCGAATTTCGTCGCCTACATGCGACATGTTTTCCAAGTACCTGCCGCCCTTTCTGACACATCAAGCAAGGAGTGAATTCATGCAAGCCGTACAGCGTGAGATTGCTGAACAGCTCAAGGTCCAGCCACCGTTCGCCGATGACGCCGCCCTCAAGGCCGAAATCGCCCGTCGGGTAGACTTTATCCAGGATTGCCTGGTCAACTCCGGGCTCAAGTCCCTCGTGCTGGGCATCAGCGGTGGCGTCGATTCGCTGACCGCCGGGCTGCTGGCCCAACGTGCCATGCGCGAACTGCGGGAGAAAACCGGTAACACCGCCTACAAGTTCATCGCCGTGCGCCTGCCGTACGAAACCCAGTTCGACGAGCATGAAGCCCAAGCATGTGTGGACTTCATCGACCCGGACGAGCGCCATACCGTCAACATCGGTCCGGCGGTCAAGGCCTTGGCCGATCAAGTCGCGGCGTTCGAAGGCAAGGCAGCAGTCTCGCGGGATTTCGTGCTGGGCAATACCAAAGCGCGGATGCGTATGGTGGCGCAATACACCATCGCGGGCACCGAGCACGGCCTGGTGATCGGCACCGACCATGCCGCCGAAGCGGTGATGGGTTTCTTCACCAAGTTCGGTGATGGCGCCTGCGACTTGGCGCCGTTGAGTGGTTTGGTGAAAAACCAGGTCCGGGCCATCGCTCGTGACTTTGGCGCGCCGGAGTCGCTGGTGGAAAAAATCCCCACCGCCGACCTTGAGGACCTGTCCCCAGGCAAGCCGGACGAAGCCTCCCACGGCGTGACCTACGCCGAGATCGATGCGTTCCTGCACGGCAAGCCGGTACGGGACGAGGCGTTCAGGATCATTTGCGAGACCTATCGCAAGACTGAGCACAAGCGGGTGATGCCTTACGCCCCATGACTACAAGAGGCGCCTGCTCTGCCGCCATCGCGAGCAAGCTCGCTCCCACAGGGGGGGGGTGCCTGGCATAAAAAAAGCGCCCCGCATGGGTAACGCTGTTCATTTAAGAACAATGATGGACCTGTGGCGAGGGAGCTTGCTCCCGCTCGGCCGCGAAACGGTCGTAAACCGGTGGATGCAGTGTGTCTGATGCTCCGCATTTGGCCGGTTTTGGGGCCGCTTCGCGGCCCAGCGGGAGCAAGCTCCCTCGCCACGGGTGTATCGATTGCCTTAAGTGAACAGCATTACCCTGCATGGGGCGCTTTTTTATGCTTGAAGTGATTATTTCAGGGTAACGGTGCCTTTCATCATCGAGATGTGGCCTGGGAACGAGCAGAAGAAGCCGTACGCCTCACCGGCAGCCAGTTTCGACACATCGAAGGTCACCGAGTCGCTTTCCTTGGCACCAATGAGTTTGGTGTGGGCGATGATGCGTGCATCACCTTCCGGCAGGTAGTTCTTGTCGATGCCTGCTGCCAAACCAGCCGTGGCAATCGGCTGCATGTCAGCCTCTTTGCTCAGCACCCAGTTATGGCCCATGACGTTTTTCGGCAAGCTGCCCGAATGCGTCAGCTCAACGGTGAACGTCTTGCAGCTCTTGTCGATCTCGATGGCCTTGGTGTTGAAGGACATCTGGTCGGTCGAGTCGATGGTGGTCTTGCACTCCGCTGCCATCAGTTGGCTGCTGGCCAGCGTCAACAGGGATACTGCAACAAGTTTGGCAAACATCGTGAATCTCCAAGGCATGGTTAACAAAAATCCGTCAAAGGGGAAGACTGCCTGAATTTCAGACAAGTTCCTATGACCTGAATCAAAGATTGTATACAACTTAAGGCTATCAGCCTGATGGACACAATCAACCAGCCAGAGGGATGACGCCACTTTATGATCAGCCTCACCACCTCTCGGGAGCGCCCCTCATGAACGTCAACAGCCTGTTATGCAGCTTGCTCGCCGCCTACGCCTGCGGCGCCAGTGGTACCTACGAAAAACCCCAGCGCGAGGTTTAATCGCTTTGCGCCACCAAGGCCAGGCTTTACTCTGGGTCGGTTACTGATCATGGAGTAAAGCATGTCCATCGCGTCTGTTTGTGTATTTTGCGGCGCCAGCACCGGCACCGATCCAGCGTATCGTGAAGCGGCGCAGGCCTTGGGCCGGGCATTGGCGGAACGAAAATTGACCCTGGTCTACGGCGGCGGTGCCGTCGGCCTGATGGGGATCGTCGCCGACGCGGCGCTGGCGGCCGGCGGCGAGGTCATCGGCATCATCCCGCAAAGCCTCAAGGACAAGGAAATCGGCCACAGCGGCCTGACTCGCCTGGAAGTGGTGGACGGCATGCACGCCCGCAAGGCACGCATGGCCGAACTCAGCGATGCCTTCATCGCCCTGCCTGGCGGCCTCGGCACGTTGGAGGAGTTGTTCGAAGTCTGGACCTGGGGCCAACTCGGCTACCACGGCAAACCGCTGGGGCTGCTGGAAGTGAACGGTTTCTACAGCAAGCTCATCGGCTTTCTCGATCATATCGTCGACGAAGGCTTCGTCCGCGCGCCCCATCGTGACATGCTGCAAGTGAGCGAATCAGCGCAGAGCCTGCTCGATGCGCTGGACGAATGGCAACCGTCAGTGCAGCCAAAGTGGGCCGAACAAAAACCCAGCTAACGGCTCGGCCCCGATACAGGGCAGAATATGCGCCGCTCAACCTCACCTTCGACCCCAGAGGATCGCCCATGGCCAAACCCAATTATTCCTTCGCCAAACGTCAAAGAGACTTGGCCAAGGAGCAGAAGAAAGAGGAAAAGCTGCAGCGCAAGAAAGCCACAGCTGAAGAAGAAGCCGCACTGACCCCGGATACCGAAGGCGAAGTGGCGGCAGAAGATGATGTTGATGCACCGAAAGATCAGGCGCCCGACGCCTGAGCCCCTCCGGGCCCGATGATGTAATCCGGCCCCACGGTTTGTGTCCAGGGCCGGCAGCCTAGCTGCCGGTCCTCACAACCCCAATGCCTTGATAATCGACTCGCGATAACCCGTTGGCAGGTTCGCCGGCAGCCGCCCCGGTTCGAACAGCCCAATCTCCTTGTGTTCATGACTGATCGTCGGCACGAAACCGCCCAGCAACTGGCAGCGGTACGTGGAGATGAAGACGTGCTTGCCGGGAATCACCTCGAACAAGTACGAATCCAGCGGCTCCCCCACGCTCACCTCGATCGCCAGCTCCTCGGTAATTTCCCGCGCCAGGCATTGCGGCGCTGTTTCGCCCAGCTCGATCCGCCCGCCGGGCAATTCCCATTCATCCCGTTCGTTGAGCATCAGCACGACCAAGCCTTCGGGGGATAGCAGCACGCCTTTGATGGAAACCGGGAACATGAAGAGGCCTCGCAGTTAATGATTTATCTGTGGCTAGGGAGCTTGCTCCCGCTTGGGTGCGAAGCGCCCATAAAAATGGGGTCGCTGCGCGACCCAGCGGGAGCAAGCTCCCTCGCCACAAGTATTTCACCGCAGAGCGCGGTCATGACTCCAGCGGCATCACCGTCACCCGCACCTCGGGATCATGATTGCCGCCCCCCAGGATCACGCCCCGCAACGGCGACACATCGGAAAAGTCCCGGCCCCAGGCCAGGGTGATGTGTTCCAAGGCCGGTTGCACGTTGTTGGTCGGGTCAAAGTCCACCCAACCCAACACCGGGCAATACACCGAGACCCAGGCATGGGACGCATCGGCGCCAATCAGCCGGGGTTGGCCGGGTGGCGGCTGGGTCAGCAGGTAGCCGCTGACGTAACGCGCCGCCAGCCCGCGAGAGCGCACGCAGGCCAGCATCAAGTGGGCGAAGTCCTGGCACACGCCCCGCCGCCGCTCCAGCACCTCCACCAGCGGCGTGGCCACCTGGGTCGCCTCGGCATCGAAGGTGAACTCCTCGAAAATCTTTTCCATCAGCGCCCGCACGCCAACCATCAACGGGCGCCCCGGCGGGAAGCAGCTTTCGGAAAACTCGACGAAGCTGCGCTTGAGGTGCACATACGGTGACTCGAAACGAAAACGGCATGCTTGCAGCAATGGCGCCGCAAGTGGCCGGCCGCTGTAGGTCAGCGCGTTGCAGGTCGACTCCCAGGCCGGGGACAGGTTGAAGTCCAGCGAGGGGCGAGACAGCACCTCGACGCTCAAGCGAGCATTGACCAGCAACTCGTCATGGGGGCGTTCGAAGGCCAGGCGGGTCAGCGGGTTGCCGAACACATCCTGCTCATCGCGCCGGGTCGTCGGCTCCGGGCTGATCAGCAACTGCTGTTCGGTGCAACGCTGCCAGTCACAGGCGCGCGGCCACAGATGAGCAAGCTGCTGGGCCAGGGACACCGGGCTGTCGTAGTGGTAATGGGTGTCGTGGAGGATCTGGTAACGAGCGCTCATCAGACGGATACCGTGCGTTGGCTGACGTCATCGACGTGGGCGAAATGACGCAAGGCCAGGCGATCGGATACCTGGCCACCGACATCGGCCACTTCCTGCAACAGGTCGGCCAGCCCATCAAGTGCTGCGCGCAGGCTGGCTTCGCCAAACAGGGGATTTTCCAGGCAACGCAAGTCAAAGCGAGAAAGACGCGTCACCAATTCTGGCAAGGCCGTTTCCTTCGGCGCGCCAAAATCATCGTTCAGGCGCTTGAGCGTGCGGGCCACCAGTTTTAACTGGAAAAGCACCGCGTGGGGGTTCTGCTCGTCCAGCAACAACAGGTCCAGCACCGGGATCAGTTGCGCCACCGCCAGGTAGCGCGAACGGTAGGTGATGCTGCTGTTGCCCAGTTCCAGCAGCCACTCCAACCCGGCCTGGTCGAAGACTGCATCGCTGCGCAAAAACGCCGCCAGGCTGCTGCTGAGGAACTGCAAGCGCTCCAGGCGCCGGCCAATCATCAAGAAGCGCCAGCCCTCGTCGCGGGTCATGTCGTCCAAGGCAAATCCGGACAACGCCGCCAGGGACATCACCAGCCGATTGAGGAAATCCAGCAACTCACCGAAATCCGGTTCCTCGGTTTCCAGCTCCGCCGCTTCGCGCTGCAACTCCACCAGCGCCTGCCAGTTCTCCCGGGACAGCTTGCCGCGAACCTGCGAGGCCGCCCACTGCAAGCGCTGCAGGTTGGAACGCAGGCTGAACGACCAGTCGTCGCCCAACAGCGCCGCCAGCAAACGCTCGTGCAGCTCACCCTCTTCAGGCAGCAGCATCAGGCTTTCGCCCAGGGCCACCGCCGACTGCAGGGCCTGCGGGTCATCGCCATCGACATAACGCCCCAGCATGATCCGCAGCAGCCGTGCGCTGTCGTCGCAGCGTTCGCAGTAACGGCCGAACCAGAACAGGTTTTCCACCACCCGCGAAGGCAGGTATGGATCGCGGCGAACCAGGTCGTGGACGCCGACGGTTCGCTGGGCCGTCCATTGTTCACCGCCGGGCGCCTGCTCGCCCAACACCCAAGTGTCCTTGCTGGCGCCGCCGCGCTGCATCGACACCACTTCGGCGTCGGCCTCGGCGGCCACGCGGGTCAGGCCACCCGACAGCACCCGATAATCATCCTTCCCGGACACGGCATACACGCGCATGCCAATGGCCCGAGGCTGGATGTGCCCGTCTTCGGCCTGCCAGACCGGGGCCTGGGACAGTTGCGCCAGCTCCTGGGCGACATAGGCATAGGGCCGAGCCTGCATGCGCGCCGCCAGTTGGCCGCGCTGCACCTCGTTCAGGTCACGGCCGAACACCGGGGTGAAACTTTGGGAAGGAAACGCCGGCTTGATCAACAGTTGCGGCAGCTTTTCCAGGGCCTGGGCCAGCACCGGCGGCTCACCGCACCACCAGGTGGCGATGGACGGCAGTATCAATTCCTCGCCGAACAGATACTGGCTGATCTTCGGCAGGAACCCCAACAGGCCCGGTGACTCCAGCACGCCGCTGCCCAGGGCATTGGCCACCAGCACCCGGCCCTGGCGCACCGCTTCCAGCAGTCCCGGCACGCCGAGGGCTGAATCAGTGCGCAGCTCCAGGGGGTCACAGAAATCGTCGTCGAGCCGGCGCATGATGGCGTGAACCCGGCGCAAGCCGCTAAGGGTCTTGAGGTAGACCGTGGCGTCCCGCACGGTCAGGTCGCCCCCTTCCACCAGCGGATAGCCAAGCTGACGGGCCAGATAAAGATGCTCGAAATAACTTTCGTTGAACCGCCCCGGCGTCAACAGCACCACCAGTGGCGACTCTCCGTCGCTGGGTGCCTGTCGTGCCAGGGTTTCCTGCAAGGTGCGGAAGAACCCGGACAAGTGTCGCACCCTCAGGTCGCGATACAGCTCGGGGAACGCGCGGGAGACGATCATGCGATTTTCCAGCGCATAACCGGCCCCCGAAGGCGCCTGGGTCCGATCCGCCGTGACCCACCAACGGCCATCGGGGGTGCGCGCCAGATCCACCGCATACAAGTGCAGGAAGCTGCCGTCCGGCGGCACGATGCCCTGACAGGGCCAAAGGAAGTTGTTGTGCCCGAACACCAACTCCGCCGGCAGCAGCCCTTCGCTGATCAGCCGCTGTGGCCCATACAGGTCGGCCAGAACCGCATTGAGCAGCCGCGCACGCTGGGCGATCCCGGCCGACAGATGTTTCCATTCCTGCGGGTCGATCACGTGGGGCAGCAGGTCCAGCTCCCACGGCCGGTCGGCGCCCTTCGGATCGGCGTAGACGTTATAGGTCACACCGTTTTCCTGGATCTGCCGAGCCAGCAGCGCCTGACGCTGGATCAGGTGAGCCGGCGTGCTGCGCTGCAACTGATCGAACAACCGCCGCCAGTGCGGACGCACCGCACCGTTGTCGTCCAACAGTTCGTGATAGGTGCCCGTCGTCAGCGGGTAACGGTCAAGCAGGTCAGGCATGGAAAGCTCGGCAGACGGCAATAAAAGGTGAGACTAGCGCAAGCGCATGACGCCCGGATAGTTGAGTTTGGAGCGGAACATGACGACCGTGGCGAGGGAGCTTGCTCCCGCTGGGCTGCGCAGCGGCCCCAAGACAGCAGACTCCATTGGCCTGACACACCGGGTCGTCAGGTTTCAGGGCTGCTGCGCAGCCCAGCGGGAGCAAGCTCCCTCGCCACGGGGTTCGCTTACACCTTGGGTGCCCCTTGAAAACGACGCAGGTCGAGCGTGAGGGGAAATTCGTCATCCATTGCCAGGCTAGGTATCGGAAGTTTCCCAGGCGTGTGTCCGATACGGAAGAAACGCGCCATCCGCCGGCTTTCGGCCTCGTTGGCATTCACCGGCAGGCTGTCGTAGTTACGCCCCCCCGGATGGGCCACGTGATACTGGCAGCCGCCCACGGAACGTTGCATCCAGGTGTCGAGCAAATCGAAGACCAGTGGCGCATGCACCGGGATGGTCGGTTGCAGGCAGTTGGGCGGTTGCCAGGCGCGGAAGCGCACCCCGGCGACGAACTCGCCGACCCGTCCAGTGGGTTGCAACGGCACCGGCACGCCATTGCAGGTCAGCAGGTAGCGTTGCGGCGCCAGGCCGCTGACTTTGACCTGCAAGCGCTCCAGGGAGGAATCCACATAACGCACGGTGCCGCCTACCGCGCCCTCTTCCCCCAGCACATGCCAAGGCTCGAGGGCTTGGCGCAATTGCAGTTCGATACCGCTGACCGCGTAATCGCCCACCTTGGGGAAGCGGAACTCCAGGTGCGCGGCGAACCACTCGGCCCGCAGCGGGTAGCCGGCGGCGTTCAGCTCATGGATGACATCGGCAAAATCCTGCTCGATAAAGTGCGGCAACAAGAACCGGTCATGCAGCTCGGTGCCCCAGCGCGCCAGTTTCGCCGGCGCGTAAGGCTCACGCCAGAACCGCGCCACCAGTGCCCGCAGCAGTAATTGCTGGGCCAGGCTCATGCGGGCGTGGGGGGGCATCTCGAAAGCACGCAACTCCAACAGGCCGAGACGCCCGGTGGCGCCGTCCGGTGAATAGAGCTTGTCGATGCAGAATTCGGCACGGTGTGTATTGCCGGTCACGTCGATCAACAGGTTGCGCAACAGGCGATCGACCAACCACGGCGGGCATTCCTCGCCGGGCTGTGGCATTTGCGCGAAAGCGATTTCCAGCTCGTACAACGCGTCGTTGCGCGCCTCGTCCACGCGAGGTGCCTGGGAGGTCGGGCCGATGAACAATCCGGAAAACAGGTAGGACAACGACGGATGGTTATGCCAGTAACTGATCAGGCTGCGCAGCAGGTCGGGACGCCGCAGAAACGGTGAGTCAGCCGGTGTCGCGCCACCCAGTACGAAATGGTTACCACCGCCAGTGCCAGTGTGCCGGCCATCGATCATGAATTTCTCGGTGGTCAGTCGGGTCTGTCGCGCCTCTTCGTATAAAAATTCTGTCCGCTCGACCAACTCATCCCAGGTCGCCGAGGGTTGCACGTTGACCTCGATCACACCCGGGTCGGGGGTGATGCGGAAATTGCCCAGGCGCGGGTCGCTCGGCGGCTCGTAGCCCTCCAACAGCACCGGACAATGCAGCTCCTCGGCCGTCGCCTCGATGGCGCTGACCAGCTCCAGGTAATCCTCGACCCGCTCCAGTGGCGGCATGAACAGGTACAGCCGGCCATCGCGGGCCTCGGCACAGAAGGCGGTGCGGGTCAGCCAGTCGGCGGATTTGTCGATCTCCGGGACGCGCTCCTGCTCGACCGCCGGCTCGCCGTGACGCGCCAGTTGCTCGGTGCCGGGCAGCTCGGGCAAATCCTGGTTCGGGTCGGTGGGGTGGATGAACGGGTACTCGGCCGCCGTTACCCAAGGCTGGGACGCCAGCGGCAAGCGATAACCCAGGGGCGAATCCCCCGGCACCAGGCGGCAGTGGTTGTCGCGCAGGTACCAGCGACCGCTTTGCCACTGATCGCCCTTGGCGGTACGGGCCAGCGGCAGGACCTGGCCGATGATCTTGTCCAGGCCCTGGCTGAAGACCTTGCGCAACCGTGCACGCTCCAGGGCGTCCTCCAGGCGTGGGTCCTCGGCCGTGACATTCGAAGGCAATGCACCTTCGCGCCAGAGGTAATAGAAGTTGTCTTCGTAGGCCGGAAACACGAACCGCGCAGGAATTTTCAAACGCTCGGCGACGCTCGCCAGGAAACGTCCGGCCAGTTCGCCATCGGCACCGTAGTCCTCCTGCTCATCGGCGATCAACGCGCTGTTGTGCCAGATCGGCACGCCGTCGCGCCGCCAATAGCAGTTGAGCGACCAGCGCGGCAATTGCTCGCCGGGGTACCACTTGCCCTGGCCGAAATGCACCAGCCCCTTGGGCGCATAGTGATTGCGCATGCGCTGGAACAGCTCGGCGGAGAGCCGGCGTTTATCCGGCCCGAGTGCCGCGGTGTTCCACTCGGCACCGTCCGGGTCATCGATGGAGACAAAGGTCGGTTCGCCACCCATGGTCAGGCGCACGTCGCCCTCCAACAGGTCGGCATCGATCTGCCGCCCCAGTGCCTGGATCGCCAGCCACTGTGCGTCGGTGTAAGGCTTGGTCACCCGCGGCGCTTCCCAGACCCGCTCGACGGACATTTCGTGGCTGAACTCACACTCGCAAGGCTCCACCAAGCCACTGATCGGGGCCGCCGAGGACGGATCGGGACTACACGCCAACGGGATATGGCCTTCACCAGCGAACAACCCCGACGTCGCATCCAGGCCGATCCAACCGGCACCTGGCAGGTAGACCTCGCACCAGGCATGCAGGTCGGTGAAGTCCACGTCAGTGCCGGACGGACCATCGAGGCTTTTCACATCAGCGGTCAACTGGATCAGGTAACCGGAAACGAAACGCGCGGCCAAGCCAAGATTGCGCAACAGCTGCACCAACAGCCAGGCCGAGTCGCGGCAAGAGCCGGACGCGTGCTCAAGGGTATGCTCCGGGGTCTGCACGCCCGGCTCCATGCGAATCAGGTAGTTGATGTCTTCGCTCAGGCGCTGGTTGAGCGCCACCAAAAAATCCACCGCCGGCAATGGCGTGCGATCGATGCCGTCCAGATAGGCCTGGAATTTCGGCGTCAACGGCAGGGTTTCCAGGTACGGCGCCAGTTCCTTGCGCTCGTCGGCCGCGTAGGCGAACGGAATCTTTTCGGCGTAGGGCTCGAGGAAAAAATCGAACGGATTGAACACCGCCATTTCCGCCAGCAGATCGACTTCGATGCGCATCTCCCGGGTTTTCTCGGGAAACACCAGCCGCGCCAGGTAGTTGCCCTGGGGATCCTGCTGCCAGTTGATGAAATGCTGCTCGGGCGAAACCTTCAGCGCATAGGAAAGAATGCGCGTGCGGCTGTGGGCCGCCGGGCGCAGGCGAACGATCTGCGGGCCGAGTTCGACGGCGCGGTCGTAGCGGTAATGCGTAACGTGGTGCAATGCGACATGGATCGACACGACGTGCCTCCTGCGAGCCTGGGCGTTATCGAAAGCGGCGCAAGACTTATGCCATGCAGGCAGGTCGGACACTTTCTTTGTCTACTCAAGGCAGTAGAGCACTAAAAACGCGCGCTGCCCGAATTCATCTGCAAAGCAATGCACATAAATGCGGCGCAGGCAGCGCGAATCGACTCAGCGACGCGGGCGTGATGCCTTGGCGGCCTGGATGGTGAGTTCGCGCTGACGGCGGACTTCTACCAGTTTGCTGCGCATTTCGCGATGGCGCTTGCTGTTTAGCAGTAGCAGCCCTAGCAACGGGAACAGCAACCCAGCCACATAGACAACGGGGTGCGGTTCATAGCCGTAGGTGGGAAGGACAGTGAAAAGGCACCCCAGATAGAACACAACGATGACCCGAACACCCCATGACCGCCCTCTGATCATGAAGAAATGACTCAGCGCCAAGAGCAGAGATAGCACCAGTGCAATCAGGAAAGAATATTTTGCCCGTTCAGGATCACCTCGAAAATAAGTACTTGATGCCAATGAAATCGAAGCGGAGACCGCAAAGCAGGCTAGAAAAAAGGCGCCGATGAAGGTCGGGAAATAGTGAGCAAGGAAAGCGCTCAATGAATGCTTGCGATTCATTATTTCTTTCTCTGCCCCTTCAGCTCTTGCCTTAACATTTCACGTTGATGACGGATCTCCACCAGCCGGCTACGCATCTCGCGATGCCGTTTGCTGTTGAGTACCAGCAAACCTAATAGTGGAAACATCACAGCCAAAACATAGATGACCTTATGCGGATGGCTCCCTATGGTGGGTAATACGACTAGCAGGCATAAAACCAGAACGGCGACCACTCCCCACACCCACAATGGCCATCCGCGCACCATCATGAAATTGCAGTGCACCACCACCAGGGTGACCGCCGCGCCCCCCAGAACCGACCAAGTCGCTTGCTCGTCGATTGAAGCCCCGGCGAAATAGGACGTTGTCACCAAGGGAATAGCACAGCCCAAAGAGAGCAGCGCGGCGAAAATGCCGCCCATGAAAGTCGGAAAGTAACGCGCCAAAAAACGGGGCAGACTCAGATCTTCCATTACTCCTCCAGCTCTTCGTACAAGCCAACGGCAATAGTTTTGACATTGCCCGACAAGCTACTACCCGTCAGGCCTATCGCCGCCCCCAAGGCGTCCTTGATCTGAGTAACCGTAGCGTGCTGCAGTTGGGTCGGAGTGAAGCGCTTTGGCAACTCACCGGCAAGTTGCTTGAGCTTGAGCATCTTTGGCGTCAGCCGGGGATCATTGATGCTCAACAACTCTTTGGTCAACTTCGACCGCTCCTGGCGAGTCAGGCCACGCAAGACTTCACGCAGACTCTTACCCGTACTGGCCTTGGCCACCCTCACAAGTTTTATGGTGGTTAAGGTAGAAGCCCCTACGCCCAGCAAAGAGGCAGCATCCAGACCGATCGAGGCGTATTGGTACCACTCTTCACTGTCCAACTTGTCATTGATCTGCGGATTAGTCACTTCTGCCGTCGTACGGATAATACCGATACCACATTGCACTGAACTCGCCGTCGCAGCCGCATAACCTAAAGCCACTACCACAGTGCTAGCCCCGGCACTGAAAGGAACCGCAATCGACCCACTGAGCACGACAACCCAACCCAATACCGCTCCAGCGCAGGACAAGGTGGTATTGATCGCCTCTCCCACCAGGCGCGATTGCCGAGGATTGACCTGTACCTGCTGGGCAAACTGCTCAGGCGCGATGTACTTCTGCGCCTCATGCAAAATGATCCGCTTGGGCTTGATGCTGCAAATCGGCTTGAACTCACGCAGGGTCACTACATTGAACTCAGCATCGATGTACACCACGCCTGCGCCGACGATGCCTGGATCGGCATCGATGGCGGCGAACAGACGTGGCAGGTTGATTTGGCTTTCAATGCGTTTGCGGGCCATGACCTGGGAGAAACTCAGGTCCATGCCGATGCCTGTTGAAGCGCTGCTCATATGAATCGTCCTTGAGAAACGGAAGTGAATCTTTATCCACACACAATATTGTGGCGAGGGAGCTTGCTCCCGCTCGGCGGCGAAGCCGTCGTACACCGGCCGGCACGGTCTGTCTGGAAACATTGCATGGGATTGTTTGGGCCGCTTCGCAGCCCAGCGGGAGCAAGCTCCCTCGCCACAAGGGCTATGCGGGCGCCACGATAACAAACGGCCAGCACCGTCGCTAGAAAGCAAAACGCCAGCACTTAGGCTGGCGTTTTGCGATGCGGCTAGGCGATCAGCGCGGCACGACAGGCTTGCGTGCCGGTTTCGGTCCTTTGCCCTTGGCGGCGTCCTTGCGTTCCTTGGCGGCCTGCTGGTTGCGGGCGAATGCCGCGGCCTTGGCCTGCTCACGCTTGTCCCACGGGTTGCCGCCGTCGCTGGCGCGCGGTGGCAGGCCGGTGTGCTGGGTCAGGATCTTGGTGGTTTCCTTGCCAACCTTGTGGCTGCCGGCTGGCGTCGAGTTCTTGCGACGGGCGCTCTGGTAGCTGTCGGTGGCCGGCTGGTGCAACGGAATCAATTGGTGCTTGCCTGGCCCGATCAGGTCGGCACGGCCCATGCGGGTCAGCGCTTCGCGCAGCATCGGCCAGCCCTTGGGGTCGTGATAACGCAAGAAGGCCTTGTGCAGGCGGCGCTGCTCCTCGCTCTTGACGATGGTCACCGCGTCGCTCTTGTAGGTGACCTTGCGCAGCGGGTTCTTGCCCGAGTGGTACATGGCCGTGGCCGTAGCCATTGGCGATGGATAGAACGCCTGCACCTGGTCGGCGCGGAAGCCGTTGCCCTTGAGCCACAGCGCCAAGTTCATCATGTCTTCATCGGTGGTGCCCGGGTGGGCGGCGATGAAGTACGGAATCAGGTACTGCTCTTTCCCGGCTTCCTTGGTGTACTTCTCGAACATCCGCTTGAATTTGTCATAGCTGCCGATGCCCGGCTTCATCATCTGGTTGAGCGGGCCTTCTTCGGTATGCTCCGGAGCGATCTTCAGGTAACCGCCGACGTGGTGGGTCACCAGCTCCTTGACGTATTCCGGCGACTCGACCGCCAGGTCGTAACGCAGGCCGGAGGCAATCAAAATCTTCTTCACCCCAGGCAAGGCCCGGGCGCTGCGGTACAGCTGGATCAGCGAAGAATGGTCGGTGTTCAGGTTCGGGCAGATGCCCGGGAACACGCAGGACGGCTTGCGGCACGCGGATTCGATTTCCGGGCTCTTGCAGGCGATGCGATACATGTTCGCGGTCGGGCCGCCGAGGTCGGAAATCACCCCGGTGAAACCGGGAACCTTGTCGCGGATCTCTTCGATCTCGCGAATGATCGATTCTTCGGAACGGTTCTGGATGATCCGGCCTTCGTGCTCGGTGATCGAGCAGAACGTGCAGCCACCGAAGCAGCCACGCATGATGTTCACCGAGAAACGGATCATCTCGTAGGCCGGGATCTTCTCCTTGCCGTACGCCGGATGGGGGACGCGTGCGTAAGGCATGCCAAACACGTAGTCCATTTCTTCGGTGGTCATCGGAATGGGCGGTGGATTGAACCAGACATCGACTTCGCCGTGCTTCTGCACCAGGGCACGGGCGTTGCCCGGGTTGGTTTCAAGGTGAAGGACGCGGTTGGCGTGAGCGTAGAGCACCGCATCGCCACGGACCTTTTCCACTGAGGGCAGACGGATCACGGTTTTGTCGCGGGTCATTTTCGGGCTTGCCAGGATCTGCACGACCTTGGCTTCGCTCGGGTCTTCAACCGGCCCCTTTTCCTGCTCGATAGCACAAGCCTGGGTGTCTTGGGTGTTCACATACGGGTTGATGATCTTGTCGATCTTGCCCGGACGGTCGATGCGCGTGGAATCGACTTCGTACCAGTCTTTCGGCGTGTCACGACGGATGAAGGCCGTGCCGCGCACGTCGGTGATGTCTTCGATCTTGTGACCGTAGGACAAGCGCTGGGCGACTTCGACAATCGCCCGCTCGGCGTTGCCGTAGAGCAGGATGTCGGCGCAGGCGTCGATCAGGATCGAGTTGCGGACACGGTCCTGCCAGTAATCGTAGTGAGCGATGCGGCGCAGCGACGCTTCGATGCCACCCAGCACAATCGGCACATGCTTGTAGGCTTCCTTGCAGCGCTGGCTGTAGACCAGGCTCGCGCGGTCCGGCCGCTTGCCCGCCATGCCGCCCGGGGTGTAGGCGTCATCGGAGCGAATCTTCTTGTCGGCGGTGTAGCGGTTGATCATCGAGTCCATGTTGCCGGCCGCGACACCGAAAAACAGGTTGGGCTCGCCAAGCTTCATGAAGTCGTCTTTGGACTGCCAGTTCGGCTGGGCAATGATCCCGACGCGAAAGCCCTGGGCTTCCAGCAGACGGCCAATGATCGCCATGCCGAACGACGGGTGATCGACGTAGGCATCACCGGTCACGATGATGATGTCGCACGAATCCCAGCCGAGCTGATCCATCTCCTCCCTGCTCATGGGCAGGAACGGCGCCGGGCCGAAACATTCGGCCCAGTACTTGGGATAGTCAAATAACGGCTTGGCTGCTTGCATGTCGATGACCGGTATAAAGGATGAAAAATCGCGGGCGCGGAATATAGCACAAATTTTGACCAATTCCGACGGCTATGGTCGGAAATCGATTTTGTGGCTCGCCCCCAGAACTCAAGCCAGATACAAATCAATTGTGGCGAGGGAGCTTGCTCCCGCTGGGCTGCGCAGCAGACCCACTGCTGCACCCACTTTTACCCTGGCAAACCGCATTCGCTGGTTTTGCGACTGCTGCGCAGTCGAGCGGGAGCAAGCTCCCTCGCCACAAAGACAATATCCGATCGAGCGAACGGCTTACTCGTCGTCATCGAAATTGTAGCTACCCGGCGCCAGGTTTTCGAAGCGCGTGTATTTGCCGATAAACGCCAGGCGGATGAAGCCGATCGGGCCGTTCCGCTGCTTGCCGATGATGATTTCGGCGATGCCCTTGTGCTCCGTCTCGGGGTGGTACACCTCGTCGCGGTACACGAACATGATCACGTCGGCGTCCTGCTCGATCGCTCCGGATTCCCGCAAGTCGGAGTTCACCGGACGCTTGTTGGGGCGCTGTTCCAGGGATCGGTTCAACTGGGAAAGTGCTACCACCGGGCAGTTGAATTCCTTGGCCAGGGCCTTGAGGGAACGGGAGATTTCGGAAATCTCGTTGGTCCGGTTGTCGCCGCTGGAACCCGGGATCTGCATCAATTGCAGGTAGTCGATCATGATCAGTGCGATATCACCGTGCTCACGCACCAGGCGACGGGTACGGGCGCGCATTTCCGACGGGCTGATACCGGCCGTATCGTCGATGAACAGCTTGCGGTCGTTGAGCAGGTTGACCGCCGATGTCAGGCGCGGCCAATCGTCGTCTTCCAGCTGGCCGGAACGGACCTTGGTCTGGTCGATACGCCCCAGGGACGAAAGCATACGCATGATCAGCGATTCGCCTGGCATCTCGAGGGAGTACACCAGCACCGCCTTGTCGCTGCGCAGCACGGCGTTTTCCACCAGGTTCATCGCAAAGGTGGTCTTACCCATGGACGGACGGCCGGCGACGATGATCAGGTCGGACGGTTGCAGACCGCTGGTCTTCTCGTCGAGGTCGGTGTAACCGGTGGACAGGCCGGTGATGGCGTTGTCGGTGTTGAACAAGGTGTCGATGCGGTCGATGGCCTTGGTCAGCAGGTCGTTGACGCTGACCGGGCCGCCGGTTTTCGGACGGGCCTCGGCGATCTGGAAGATCTGCCGCTCGGCTTCGTCAAGGATCTCGGCGGCGGTACGGCCTTCCGGGTTGAAGGCGCTGTCGGCGATTTCGGTGCTGATGCCGATCAATTGGCGCAAGGTCGCCCGCTCGCGCACGATCTGGGCATAGGCCTTGATGTTGGCGACCGACGGTGTGTTTTTCGCCAGTTCGCCCAGGTAACCGAGGCCGCCGACCTGGGACGTCTGCCCTTCCTTGTCCAATTGCTCGGCCAGGGTCACAACGTCGATCGGCATGTTCTGATCGGCCAGACGGGCGATCGCACGGAAAATCAGACGGTGGTCATGCCGGTAGAAATCGCCATCGGAGACTTGATCGAGCACGCGTTCCCAGGCGTTGTTGTCCAGCATCAGGCCACCGAGCACGGCCTGTTCGGCCTCGATGGAATGCGGAGGCACCTTCAGGGCAGCGGTTTGCAGATCGTATTGCTCGGGAGCGGTGATTTCGTTCATGGCCACTTCTGGTTATGAAAATCAGGAATTGCAGAAAGACAAAGGGCACGACCTGTAAACAGGATCGTGCCCGATGTTACCGGCAAGCACCCGAAGGTGCCAACCGACAGGTGTTGCTTAGGCTGCTACCACGACAACGCGTACGGTGGCTTCAACTTCGGCGTGCAGGTGCACGGCTACGTCGAATTCGCCTACGTTGCGGATGGTGCCGTTCGGCAGACGAACTTCGCTTTTCGCAACTTCAACGCCGGAGGCGGTCAGTGCGTCAGCGATGTCGTGAGTACCGATCGAACCGAACAGCTTGCCTTCGTCGCCAGCGGTGGCAGTGATGGTCACTTCCAGCTCAGCCAGTTGGGCAGCACGGCTTTCAGCCGAGGTTTTACGGTCTGCGGCAGCTTTTTCCAGCTCGGCACGACGCTCTTCGAACGCAGCCAGGTTGGCAGCGGTCGCAGCGGTGGCTTTGCCGTAAGGCAGCAGGTAGTTACGACCGTAACCGGCCTTAACGTTTACTTTGTCACCCAGGTTGCCCAGGTTGGTGACTTTTTCCAGAAGGATCAGTTGCATGTGAAAATCCTCTAACTTTTAACCTTCACCGTTCGCGTTGTCGGCGTCTTTCGGCGCCATACGACCGCGAAAATCAATCAGGCTGTCAACGATGGCCAAGACCACGAGCAACGGACCGAGCAAGTGCATGAAAGGCAACAACGTCACGTATACCCCCACCAGCCAGAAAGTGGCCAGTCGTTTCTGCGCCACCAGCCCGTGAATCAGGGCCAGGCCGGCGAAGACCAGCGGTACACTGCACAACGGCAACAGGATCAATGCATGCAGCCCGAAAAACGGAGCAACACACATGACGGCCAGCAGTGACAGCGCCACGCTCTTGGGGAATCGGATGGCGCGAAACTCGCGACCGAAACCACCGGGGTTATACAACGATGCCTGCCAATAGCGCCCAAGAATCAGGCACAGCACGCTAAAGATCTGCAGCGAAGACGCTATCGAAATGATCATCAGCGGAGCGCTCAGGGCGGTGAGAAACGCCTTCTGGTCTGCCGAGAATGTCTCGTAGACCTCACCCATCGCCAGCGGCAGGACGTGTTCGAACGTCTGCGCCAGTGACTCGATGAAGGAACTGAATACAGTTCCCAGGCTCACCGCACACAACAACCCCACGGCCACGCTGCACAGCAGCACGCGGTTCCAGGTATGGCCGGCGCGCAAAACCAACGCCAGGCCACAAGCCCCGAGCAACACCAGGAGTGTTGTCGGGTCCTTCAGGAAGTACCAGCTCACCAACGCTGACAGCAACCCGATACCCAGGACGCTCAAGGCGTCCGAACCGCGCCGCAGGAGCACAAGGCACCCAGCGGCGGCACTCAACCAGAACAACAGCGGCAATGCCGCGGATCCGGCCACAACCAACGTGGCCTGCACACGTCCCCGCATGATGAAGTCAGCTAAGGCGCGCATGCATTCAATCCCTTACTACTCGTCGACTGCCCGGTCTCAGCGGCCGTGGCTGTCGGTGTAGGCCAGCAGGGCCAGGAAGCGGGCGCGCTTGATAGCGGTGGCCAGCTGACGCTGATAACGAGCTTTGGTACCGGTGATACGGCTTGGAACGATTTTGCCGGTCTCGGATACGTAGGCTTTCAGAGTGTTGAGATCTTTGTAATCGATCTCTTTCACGTCTTCAGCGGTGAAGCGGCAGAATTTACGACGACGGAAGAAACGTGCCATGTGATTGGCTCCTTAAAAGGTCCGTGGATTACTCGTCAGCGTTATCGCTGTTGTCGCTGTCGCTATCGCTGTCATCGCCATCGGCGCTGTCAGAGTGCTCAGGACGGTCGCGACGCTCACGGCGCTCACTGCGGTTTTCTTCAGCCTTGAGCATCTCGGATTGGCCGGTGACGGCTTCTTCGCGACGGATGACCAGGTTACGGATCACTGCATCGTTGTAGCGGAAGTTGTCTTCCAGCTCGGCCAGGGCCTTGCCGGTGCACTCAACGTTCAGCATCACGTAGTGAGCCTTGTGAACATTGTTGATTGCGTAAGCCAGTTGACGACGGCCCCAATCTTCCAGACGGTGGATTTTGCCGCCGTCTTCTTCGATCAGCTTGGTGTAACGCTCAACCATGCCGCCGACTTGCTCGCTTTGATCCGGGTGGACCAAAAAGATGATTTCGTAATGACGCATGAATGCTCCTTACGGGTTGTAGCCTGCCGCTCAAAAACGGTCAGACAAGGAGTGAATGACACTTATGGACTTGTGGACGCTAGACACATAAGTGCCTGCCATCACAGCAAGGGGCGCAATTGTAGAGAAGGGTCGAGGGCGGTGCAAGGTAATTGGCGATTATTTGAACAACCGCCGATCCTTGCCCCTGCACAAAACACTGTGGGAGCGAGCTTGCTCGCGATAGCGGCGTGCCAGTCAACATTTCTGGCACTGATACACCGTCATCGCGAGCAAGCTCGCTCCCACACTTGATACGCGTCTGGCTCAGGGCTTTTTGGCGACAGCCTTGACGCTGCGCTGGCGCAGCGCTTCGAACAGGCACACACCGGTCGCAACCGAAACGTTGAGGCTGCTGACGCTGCCCGCCATCGGCAGCTTGACCAGGTAATCGCAGTGCTCGCGGGTCAGGCGGCGCATGCCCTTGCCTTCGGCGCCCATGATCAGGATCGTCGGGCCCGTCAGGTCCTGGTCATAGATACTGACCTCGGCCTCGCCCGCCGTGCCGACCACCCACAGGCCGCGCTGCTGGAGTTTTTCCAGGGTGCGCGCCAGGTTGGTCACCGCCACCAGCGGAATCACTTCCGCCGCGCCGCAGGCGACCTTACGCACAGCCGGCGTCAAGGTTGCCGACTTGTCTTTAGGCACGATGACCGCCAACGCACCCGCTGCATCTGCCGAACGCAGGCAAGCGCCGAGGTTATGCGGGTCGGTCACGCCGTCCAGCACCAGCAGCAGGGGGGCGCCTTCGGTGCGATCGAGCAGTTCGTCGAGCATCGCCTCGCCCCAGACCTGGCTGGGGCTTACGTCCGCAACCACACCCTGGTGAACGCCTTCGACCCACACGTCCATTTCGCGACGCTCGGCCTGGCCAATGGCAACCTTGTTTTGGGTGGCCAGTTCGACCAGCGCTTGCACACGCGGCTCGCTGCGACCTTCCGCCAACCACACTTGCTTGACACGTTTTGGGTGGTGACGCAGCAGTGCTTCCACGGCGTGCACGCCGTAGATTTTTTCCAGACTCATGACTTGGCCTTAGGTTTGCGCGACCCGCCGCTTTTCGCAGGGGCCGAACCCGCTTTTGGCGGGCCTTTACGGTGTTTACTTGGCTTGCTCGACGGCTTTTCCGCCCCGTGGGACTTTCCCCCAGACGCCGCTTTACCACCGCTTTTGGCTTCGTTGAGCAACTGCTGCTTCAACTCGCGGCTCTTGCGCAACTCGGCATTTTTCGCCGCAGCGTCGCTGGGGCGGTAGGCTTCGGGAGCCTTGTCCTTGACGGACGAACGGCGACCGGCCTTGGCCGGCTCAGGCTCTGCGGTTTTTGCAGGAGCACCTTTACCTTTGGTCGCAGGCGCGGCGGTCTCGTTGCCACGTTTTTTACGACCAGTCGGTGCTTCGGCGGGCTTGTCAGACATTCCGAAGTCGATCTTGCGCTCATCGAGGTCGACGCGCATGACCTGCACTTCCACGGTGTCGCCCAGACGGAAGCTGCGACCGGTGCGCTCGCCCGCCAGGCGGTGGTGCACAGGATCGAAGTGATAGTAATCACCCGGCAAGGCGGTAACGTGCACCAAGCCCTCGACGTAGATGTCGGTCAGCTCGACAAACAAACCAAAGCCTGTCACTGCAGTGATCACGCCTGGGAACGACTCGCCCACGCGGTCTTTCATGAACTCGCACTTGAGCCAGTTCACCACGTCGCGAGTGGCTTCGTCGGCGCGCCGCTCGCTCATGGAGCACTGCTCGCCCAACTGTTCCAGGGCCGCTTCGTCGTACGGATAGATCCGTGCCTTCGGAATGGTCATGGCACCGGCGCGCTTGACGTGCGGGGTGTTCTGCTTGGAATGGATCACGCTGCGGATCGCGCGGTGCGTGAGCAGGTCCGGGTAACGGCGAATCGGCGAGGTGAAGTGGGTGTACGCCTCGTAATTCAGACCAAAGTGGCCCTGGTTGTCGGCGCTGTACACCGCCTGGCTCAGGGAGCGCAGCATCACGGTCTGGATCACATGGTAATCCGGACGATCCTTGATGCTCGCCAGCAGCGCCTGGTAGTCCTTCGGCGTCGGGCCGTCCTTGCCTTTGTGCAGGGACAGGCCGAGCTCGCCGAGGAAGGCCCGCAGTTTTTCCAGACGCTCCGGCGGCGGGCCGTCGTGCACGCGGTACAACGCAGGAATCTCGTGTTTCTTGAGGAATTCGGCGGTGGCCACGTTGGCCGCCAGCATGCACTCTTCGATCAGCTTGTGCGCATCGTTACGGGTCGTCGGGGTGATTGCCGCGATCTTGCGCTCGGAACCGAAGACAATCCGGGTTTCCTGGGTCTCGAAATCGATCGCGCCACGCACATGACGGGCACCCAGCAACACCTTGTACAGCGAGTAAAGCTGCTTGAGGTGCGGCACCACGCCAGCGTATTCGGCACGCAAGGCCTTGGCTTCACTGGTCTTCGGCGTTTCCAGGATGGTGCTGACCTTGTTGTAGGTCAGGCGCGCCTGGGAGTGGATCACCGCTTCGTAGAACTGGTAGTCGGTCATTTCGCCGGTTTTGGAGATGGTCATCTCGCACACCATGGCCAAACGGTCGACTTTCGGATTCAGCGAGCACAGCCCGTTGGACAGCTGCTCAGGCAGCATCGGGATCACGCGCTCAGGGAAATACACGGAGTTGCCGCGCACCTGGGCTTCGTTATCCAGGGCCGAACCGATCTTCACGTAGCTGGACACGTCGGCAATCGCGACGAACAGCTTCCAGCCGCCGGAGAACAGGCGCAGCTTGCCAGGTTTGGCTTCGCAGTAGACCGCATCGTCGAAGTCGCGGGCGTCTTCACCATCGATGGTGACGAACGGCAGATGACGCAGGTCGATGCGTTTTTCTTTGTCTTTCTCTTCAACTTCCGGCTTGAGCTTGGCGGCTTCCTTGAGCACGGCCTCGGGCCAGACGTGAGGAATGTCGTAGGTGCGCAGCGCAACGTCGATCTCCATGCCCGGCGCCATGTAGTTGCCGACCACTTCAACGATATCGCCCTGCGGCTGGAAGCGCGCCGTTGGCCAGTGGGTGATTTTCACCTCGACGAACTGACCCACCTTGGCGGCGCCATTACGGCCCGGGGTAATCAGCACTTCCTGCTGGACCTTCGGGTTATCCGGCACAACAAAACCGATACCACCTTCTTCGAAGTAACGGCCAACGATGGACTCGTGGGCACGGGACACCACTTCGACGATCACGCCTTCACGGCGACCACGACGGTCCAGGCCGGAAACGCGGGCCAGGGCACGGTCGCCGTCGAATACCAGGCGCATTTGCGCCGGGCTCATGAACAGGTCGTCGCTGCCGTCGTCCGGGATCAGGAAACCGAAGCCGTCACGGTGACCGGCGATGCGGCCCAGGATCAGGTCGAGCTTGTCCACCGGCGCATAGGTGCCGCGCCGGGTGTAGATCAGTTGAGCGTCGCGCTCCATGGCGCGCAGACGGCGGCGCAGGGCTTCGAGTTGGTCCTCGGTGGTCAGACCGAACTCTTCGACCAACTGCTCGCGACTAGCAGGCGAACCCCGATCGGCGAGATGCGCCAGGATCAGTTCGCGGCTAGGAATAGGGTTTTCATATTTTTCCGCTTCACGAGCGGCCTCGGGATCGAGGGACTGCCAATCGGCCATTAGAGAGTTTTCACCTTGTCTATATGCGGGTTAGTTTGGCATAGGCTTAATGAAACGGGAAATTTCAAGCATCCGATCGCTTTTCTAAAGCCATTTGACCCGCCTTGGAAGCCTGGAAAAGCACCGCTCGTGAAATTTAGCGGTTTTTTTCTCAGGAGGGGTTTACAGTTAAAAAGACGCTCCGTATAGTGCGCGCCATCGACGACGTACACACGATGTCGATATTGCCCAGATGGTGAAATTGGTAGACACGCCAGCTTCAGGTGCTGGTGACCGCAAGGTCGTGGAAGTTCGAGTCTTCTTCTGGGCACCAATT